>JBGARM010000012.1:0-20745 GCA_044230215.1 Thermoanaerobaculia bacterium
GCCGCGATGCTCGCGCTCGAAGCCCTGACCGACAGCGAATTTTCCCGCCGCCACGCGCGCTACTGGCCGGAGGAGCTCTCGCCCACCGCCCGGCAGGGACTCTTCGTGCACTATGAAGAGCTCAGGCAGTGGGCCGGCACAATCGCGCTCATCGGGCCGGGGGCGGTTGGCGAGCTCTTCGAGCGTCACTACGCCGAGTCTCTCGCGGCGCTGCCCTGGATACGCGAGTCGCTGCCCGAGTCGTCGCCCGCGGGGGCTCCGGGTGGGCCGGGCGTCCGGCTGCTCGACCTGGGCTCCGGGGCCGGCTTTCCGGGCTGGATTCTGGCTGCGGTTTGTCCGGATCTCGCGGTGACCCTGGTCGAGGCGCGCGAGCGCAAGTGGGCGTTCCTCGCCACCGCCGCGCGGCGCGCGAGATTGTCCTGCCGATGCCTGAATGCTAGAGTTTCCGAGCGTTCTCTCGCGGACATCCCCGACCGGGTCGATCTGGTCACGGTTCGGGCGCTGCGCCTCGAAGCGAGAACCTGGCTGGCGCTACTCCCGCATCTCGCACCGGGAGCCCGGGTTCTGCTCTGGAGCGGCGAGGTCGCCGAACCGCCGCCCCCGCCGTTCGTCGCCGGGCGGACCTTGGCGCTCTCCGGGAGTCACCGATTCCTTCGGGAGTACTGCTTGCCGACCTTGCCGAGCTTGCCGCACGTACCGATTGCCGCGCCGGGTGCCGGATGACAGCGATTCTCGCCATCGCCAACCAGAAGGGCGGGGTCGGCAAGACCACCACCGCCATCAGTCTCGCCGCCGGCCTGGCAGCTTTCGAGAAGCGCGTGCTGCTGGTCGACAGCGACCCGCAGGGCAACGCCACGCGCGGTCTCGGGCAGACGGCGCGCGCGCCGCATCTCTATCATGTGCTGATGGGGGAGAGCCCGATTGCGGCGGCGATCGTACCGAGCGGCTTTCCCTTCCTCGATCTCCTGCCCGCGGACCGCGATCTGGTCGGCGTCGAGGTGGAGTTCGTCGGACTCGAGCAGTGGGAGAAGACCCTCGGCAGCCGGCTGGCGACAATCGCCGAGAACTACGACTTCATCCTCATCGACTGCCCGCCGTCGCTGGGGCACCTGACCATCCAGGCGCTGGTCGCGGCGAGCGGCGTTCTCGTTCCCCTGCAGTGCGAGTATTTCGCGCTCGAAGGGGTGAGCGAGCTGCTGTCGACGATTCGCCGCGTCACCAGCGCGCTGAACCCGGCGCTCGAGCTCGCCGGCATCGTGCTCACCATGTACGACGATCGCATGAAGCTCACCCGCGACGTCGAGCGCGAGGTGCGGGACCACTTCCCGGGCAAAGTCTTCGAGGCCGTCGTGCCGCGCAACGTGCGGCTCGCCGAGGCGCCGAGCCACGGTCTATCCATTCTCCAGTACGACATCAAGAGCCGGGGGGCGGAAGCCTACCTGGCGGTGGCGAGGGAGCTCTTGAGGCGAACGAAATGAACGACAAGAAGCGCGGGCTGGGACGAGGGCTTTCCGCCTTGATTGCGCCCGAAGAGACCGCCGAGGCGACCCGCAGCCTCCCCATCGCCCAGATCCAGCCCAATCGGCTACAGCCGCGGACCGAGTTCGACGACTCCCAACTGGAAGAGCTCGCGGCCTCGATCCGGGCCCAGGGTCTGATCCAGCCGTTGATCGTAAGTCCAACCGGAAAAGGGACTTATACCATTGTCGCTGGAGAACGCCGATGGCGGGCGGCGCAGCGTGCGGGGCTCTCGGTAGTACCCGTCGTGGTGCGGCAGGTGCGCGACGACCGGGAACTGCTCGAGCTCGCGCTGGTCGAGAACCTGCAGCGCTCGGATCTGAACCCAATGGAAGAGGCCGAGGCCTACCGCACCCTGCAGGAGAACTTCCAGCTGTCGCAGGAGGAGATCGCCACCCGGGTCGGCAAGGCCCGCCCGGCCGTCGCCAACACCTTGCGCCTCCTCAAGCTCCCGCCGGCGATCCAGGACTTCCTGCGCTCCGGCCGGCTGACCGCCGGGCAGGTGCGGCCGCTGCTCACGATCACCGATCCCGAGCGCCAGCAGGAGCTCGCCCAGCGCGCTCTGCGCGAAGGGCTCTCGGCGCGCAGCATGGAAGAGCTCGCGAGCGGCAAGAGGCCGGGAGCGAAGGGCGGCAAGAACGCGAAGAAGAGTCCCGAGCCGCATGCGGCGGCCGCCGCCGAGCGCCTGACACAGAAGCTGCAGACCCGGGTCGAGATCGACCGCCGCGGCAAAGGCGGCACGATTCGCATCCACTTTCACTCGGAAGAAGAGCTGATCCGCCTCTATGAGCGGATCACCGTACCGACCGGACCCACCGGAGATATCCAATGAACTTCCGCGGCAAATCCTCCCCCGGCGATCTCTCGGGCTTCCTCGACGTCGGCAGCCACTTCGAAGGCGAGCTCCGGTTCGAACAATCGTTCCGCGTCGACGGGAAAGTGGTCGGCAAGGTAATCTCCGACGGCGACCTCGTGGTCGGAGAAAAGGGCGAGATCGACGGCGAGATCCGCGTCGGCCGGCTGTTCGTCTCGGGGCTGGTCAAGGGCGAGGTGCACGCCGCCCGCCGGCTGTCGATTCATCCGCGCGGGCGCGTCGAGGGTACGGTTCACGCCCGCGCGCTGATCATCGAGGAGGGTGGAATCCTCGAAGGTCAAAGCTCGATGAGGGTTGCGAGCGAGGAGCGGGCGCCTGGCGAAGCCCCTGCCGGCGGAGCTTCTGGGGCCGGCGCAGCGCTCTCGGCGAGCGCCGGCTCGACCTCGGCCAAAGTGGTCGGCAGGATTCCCGCCAAGCCCTGAACCGGCGGCCTCCGGGCCGCAGCCTTCTCAGCGCTCCGCGTCGGGCGGCGGCAGGTCTTCGTAGCTCTGCAGGAAGGTGAGCGGCACGCTCTGCAGCATTGCCGGTTCGAAGGCCTCGGTCAGGACGCGGCCGTCGAAGTCGCGGGCGATCGGCAGGCGCGAAACGTAGAGCAGCGTCGGCACGAGATCGATGATGCGCGCGGTCGCCAGGCCCTCACCGCGGCGCACCCCGCTGCCGCGCAGCAGCAGCGCGCCGTCGGGACCGTCGACGAGCGTGCCGCTGGTGCGCCGCGCGCGCCAGACTTCGCCCAGCACACGCCCGATCCCCGTCGGCGGATCGACGCCATAGGCCGAGACGACGGCCAGGAAGCGCGGCTCCGGGAGCTTTGCCCAGAGCTCCGCCAGGGTACCGTCGAGAAAGGCCATGTAGTCGGTGAGGGCCGCCGCGGCGCGGCGGTCGGCACCGGCCCGCGAGTTCGCCATCTCCGCCGAGTGGAAGCCCCCGAGGGTCAAGAGCTCGACCTCGAGCAGTCCAGGCAGGTCGAGGAAGAGGGCCGCGGGCGGTTGCGCATCGCCGAGGAGCGACCCGGCGACGGCCGCCCGCCAGCGGTCCTGGGCCCGTGCCGCCGCCAGGCTGGCGTCGAGCGAGTCGCCGCCTCGGGTCGCAGGCTCCGCCGCGGGCGCTTCGCCGCGCAGCAACTCGAGGCGTCCGGCGAACGCCTCCGGGCGAGCGGGGGAGGCGTCCGCCTGGCCGCGAAAGAGGCTGTCGGACGCCTGCGCGACGCCGGTGCTCGCCGAAAGTAGAGCTTCGGGTGCCCCGAGGACGGCGCTGCCGCGGCCGAGCTGGCCGAGAATCTCCCACAGCGTGCGCACCTTGCGATCGGCGCGTCCGATCGGACGATGGACGCCGAGGAGCCGGTCGAGCCCGAGGCCGGAAAAGCCGAGCGGCACGAGCCGCAGCTCGCCACTCCCCGGACCAGCCCCGAGCCACGGCGCCGCGATCAGCGTCGGGCCCGCCAGGGCGTGGCGGAAAGGCAGCTTGCCCGAAGCGACGCTCGCCCAGAGACCGAGTGGCCGCACCGGCGGAAAGCTCTCGAGGCGGGCATAGCTCCCCTCGTCGAAGAGCGAGGCGAAGAACGGCAGACGGCCTTGGCGCGCGAGCGGCAGCAGTACATCGAGCGTCGCCCCCTCGAGGCCGACGATCAGCAAGTGCGGCGCCGGCGCATCGGCGGGCCGGGCGAAAGGAGCGGGCCGGGCGACGACCGGCTCGTAGCTCGCGCGCCGGTCGACCACGACGTAGAGGCTCCCGACGACGACCGAGCCGAGCAGCAGGAGGCTCCTGGTGCCGTAGCGACGATGGTGCACCGTGTGCAGCAGGGCGGTGTAGAAGGCCAGGATTGCGGCGAACGAGAGCCAGAGCGCCAGGCGAATCAGGTTGGCGTTGATGCCCGGAGGCAAGTAGAAAGAGTAGTGCGAGGCGTGCACCCAGTCGCCGAGCGCCGCGATCCCCAGCACGACGGTCAGGCTCCAGGGCAGGAGGCGCCGCACGCGGACGTTGCGCAACCGCGTGCCGAGCCAATGGCCGGCGAGCGACAGCGGCACCAGGAGCACGCCGAGGCGGACGATCCCTTCGCCGAAGCCGCGCACTCCTGGCACGAGATGGGGATTCAGGAAGTAGAGCAGGCCGACGACGTGAAAGCCCGCGAGCAGGGCCGGCAGAATCCCCGCGAGCGCCGCCTCGAGCGGCGCCGGCAGCCGGAAGCGCGCCAACGCGGCGCGGCGCCGCGGCGACTCTGCTGGAGGTTTGAGGGTCGGTAGCATCGCGTGTTTGCTAGAGTCGTCGGCCCGGATGCAACCCATCGATACCAGCGCGCGAGTCGTCGAAGTCGAGCCGCACCCGCTGCCCTACTACTCGCTCGTTCTGGACGGGCCCGAAGCCTGGAGCGCAACGCTTCCCGGCCAGTTCGTCATGGTGGAGAGCTCGGACGGTCTCGAGCCCTACCTGCGCCGCGCCTTCTCGGTCCACGACGTAAGTAAAACAGATCGCGGCGCCAGGATCGAACTGCTGGTGAAGATCGTCGGGCCAGGAACGCGCGCCCTCGCCGCCAAACGCCCCGGGGATCGCGTCGCGGTGTTGGGTCCGCTCGGCCGGCCCTTCGGCCCGGCCGGCGCCGACGCCGCGGATACCCGTCCGGTCGCCCTCGTCGCCGGCGGTGTCGGCTCGGCGCCGCTGCTGCTGCTGGGACGGCGCCTGCTCGCCGAGGGGATTCCTTTCGACTTCTACTACGGCGGACGCAGCGCGGTCGACCTCGCCCGCCGCCCGGCCTTCGCGGCGCTGGCGGAGGCAAGCGGCGGGGCGCTGATCGCGACCACCGAAGACGGCAGCACGGGCTTCCGCGGCCTCGTTACGGTACCGCTCGGCGAGCGCCTGGCCGCCGGCCACTATCGCAAGATCTTCTCCTGTGGACCGATGGGCCTGATGAAGCGTCTCGCCGAAATGAGCGCCGAATACGGCGTCGCCGGCGAAGCAGCGCTCGAGACGCCGATGGGCTGCGGCTTCGGTGCCTGCCTCGGTTGCGCCGTCGAGCTCGTCGACGGGCGCTTCGCTCTGTGCTGCAAGGACGGGCCGGTGTTCGCGAGCGACGAGGTGAAGTGGTGAGCGCGCCGCGCTCGACCGACGCGCTGCGCGGGCCGGACCTCTCGGTCCGGCTCGGGGGTCTTTCCCTGCCGAATCCGATTCTCACCGCCAGCGGCACGTTCGGCTACGGCCTCGAGTTCGCGCATCTGGCGGCGCTCGACCGGCTCGGCGGCATCGTCACCAAGGGGCTCTCGCTCCAGCCGCTCAAGGGCAACCCGCCGCCGCGCATCGGCGAGCCGCGCGGCGGCATGCTCAACTCGATCGGCCTGCAGAATATCGGCATCGAGAAATTTCTCGCCGAGGTCCTCCCCGGGCTCGGGCGCTTTCCGGCACAGGTGGTCGTCAACCTCTTCGGTTACGAGTTCGATGACTACGCGCGGCTCGCCGAGCGCGTCGACGCTTTCCCGGGAGTGGCGGCGGTCGAGCTCAACGTCTCCTGTCCGAACGTCACCAAGGGCGGTATCGAGTTCGGCCACGATCCGGTACTGCTAGAGCGCTTGGTGCAGAGCGTCCGCAACGTCACCGCCAAGCCGATCGCCGTCAAGCTGTCGCCGAACGTCACCTCGCCGGTGGCGATCGGCGAGGCGGCGAAGGCCGGCGGCGCCGACATTCTCTCGGCGATCAACACGGTGCTCGGCATGGCGATCGATCCGTGGACGCGGCGGCCGCGCCTGCACACCACGCGCGGCGGCCTCTCCGGACCGGCGATCAAGCCGATCGCGGTGCGCATCGTCTACGACGTGGCGAAGAAGGTCGGTCTGCCGGTCATCGGCATCGGCGGCGTCGAGACGGTCGACGACGTCATCGAGTTCCTGCTCGCCGGCGCTTCGGCGGTGCAGGTCGGCACGGCGCTCTTCCGTAACCCGCGCACCGCCGAGAATCTGGTCGACGGGCTGGCGGCTCGGCTGGTCGAGATGAAGGTCGAGCGGGTCTCGGACCTGGTCGGTGCGGTGCGTCCATGGAGGGAGTGATGAGCGCGAAGGGAGAGGCCGGCGGGCTGGAGCAGGTCGCGGTGGCGCTCGACACCAACGACCGCGCGACCTTCGAGCGCTGGTGCGCGCTCTTCGGGCCGCGCGTCGGGGTGCTCAAGGTCGGGCTCGAGGCGTTCGTGCGCTGGGGGCCGCCGGCGATCGAGATCGCCCGCCGGCATGCCCGCGGGCTCTTTCTCGACCTCAAGCTGCACGACATTCCCAACACCGTGGCCGGAGCGGTGCGTTCGGCGCGCGAATTCGCCGTCGACTACCTGACGATTCACTCCGCCGGCGGACCAGCCATGATCGCGGCGGCAGCCGAAGCGGCGGAGGGCAGGGTGGCGCTCCTTGCGGTGACCGTGCTCACCCATCTCGACGAGCCGACGCTCGCGCGCCTCGACCTGCCCGGCGGCAGCTCGCGGCGAGCGCTGCTCTGGGCGCGCATGGCGCGCGAGGCGGGCGCTTCGGGGGTGGTCTGCTCGCCGCTCGAGCTTCAGGCGTTGCGTGCCGCCGAGCCGCGGCCGTTCAAGTTGGTGGCGCCGGGGATCCGCCCGGCCGGGCACGGCGCCGGCGGCGCGAGCGACGACCAACGGCGGACGGCGACCGCCGCGGCGGCGATCGCCAGTGGGGCCGACCTCATCGTCATCGGCCGTCCACTCACCCAGGCGCCCGACCCGGAAGCCGCGCTCGCGGCGTTGGCGCTCGAGCTCGCCGAGAAACGGTAACTAGTCGCCGAGCCGCGCCCGCAGCTCGGCCATCGCGGCGTGGAGCTCGGTGACTGCCGCCTCGAGCCGCTCCAGGCGCTCGTTGACCTGCGCCGTCGGAGTGCCCGCCGCGCCCGCCGCCGGCTCTCTGCGCGGCGCCAACCCGGGTGGCGGTTCCTGGGCTGCCGTGAGATGGCCGCCGGCCATGAGGTCGCGCTCCACCTCCGGCGTCCCGGCAAGGTGAATCCAGCGCGTCTCGCGCTGGCCCGGCTGACGCGGCAGCTCGCGCGCCAGGGCATCCTCGCCGGCGGCGAGTCGCGCGAGCGTCGCCTCGACCTGCTCCGTGGTGTCGAAGGGGTGCAGCCGCGCGGTGCGCGCCCTGAGCTCGGCCACGGTCTGCGCGCCGCGCAGCAGGAGCATGGCGACGATCGCCGCGGCGCCGGCGGTGTCGAGATGCCAGCGGCGATCGAGGCAGTGTTCGTAGCGCTCACTGCGACTACCGTGGACACGAAAGACCAGGGCGTCGGCGCGCAGCCGGTCGAGAGCTTCGACGACCTCGGTCTCGGAGTAGTCGGTGACCGGCTCGCGGCTGGTCTTCTGGTTGCAGGCCTGGAGGAGCGCCGCGACCGTCAGGGGATAGAGATCGGGAGTCGTGCGCTCCTTCTCCATGAGCGCGCCGAGAATGCGCGCCTCGACGGCGGAGAGAGGTCGGGTATAGGCCATGGGCTCGCGCTGGGCGGCGACTTCCCGGCAGCTACCAGATGAAGATCGGCCGCTCCACCTGCAGATCGAAGTCCCACTCGTAGGTATAGCCGGGGAACTCGAGCGGCACAGTGAAAGTGGCGCTCATGCGGATCTTGTCGCCGGTCTTCTCCGCCTTGACGAACTTGGGGTCGACCGGCAGATCGAGCTCGTCCGCCTTGCTGACGATGCGCTTCTGCAGCACCTCGCTCGGCGTATTGCCGGCCCACTTCGCCTGCTCCACCATGAAGTCGTAGAGCTCGGAGGTCGCGATCTTGACCGGCACGGCTTTCCAGGCGATGAGCACGCCGGCGATGAGGAGAAGACTCCAGAGAATGCATCCCAGCTTGCCGTCACCCGCCTGCTTCCGACGATCGATCATCGAACTCCTCCCGACTTGAACTGGAACGAGTCTAACGTACCTGCCGGAGAATGCGTCCGCCGACTCCCGGCAGGGACGAGCGCGACCAGAGCACCGCCAGCACCCGTCCTTCGAGGTCGTCCCCGGAGACCGGCCCGAAGCGCCGCGAGTCGAAGGACTGGTCCCGCGCGTCGCCCTCCATCCACAGCGACCCCGGCGGCAGCACACCGCCCCCCTCCCAGTCGCCGGACAGGCCGACGCAACGTTTCACGAACTTCTGGCGGCGGTCGAACGGTGGGCGAAAGAGGACGACATCGCCGCGCGAAACCGGCCGGCGCGGGAGGATGCCCCAGTCCGGCCCGGAGTAGAGGAAGCGGTTCACCAGCACCTGGTCTCCCGGAGCGAGCGTCGGGAACATCGATGCGCTCGGGATGGAGACCACTTCGAGCAGAAAGGCGCGCACGAAGAGCGCCAGAAGCAGCGCGACGAGCGCGCTGCGCGCCAGCGTGCTGGCGCCGCGCTCGCGGTGGTGAGCGGGTCGGGCGGCGGCGCCGCGGTTCAGCTCGGCAGGTGGAAGGAGCGCGTCCATCGGGTCTTGGTCAGGAACCCGAGGGCGGTGTTGGCGAGCTCGCGCAGCTTCGCGCCGGCGCCGCGCCAGGTGCCGTCCGAGGTTCCGCCGCCGAACGACCAGTAGATGAGGAAGGCGCGTCCCTTGAGGTAGTGCTCCGGCACGGTCCCCCAGAAGCGGGAGTCGTAGGACATGTCGCGGTTGTCGCCCATGCAGAAGTAGCTCGCGGGCGGGACGGTGACCGGGCCGAAGTTGTCGCGCAGGCGCTGCTGCTCCGACATGTAAGGCCGGTTGAGGAAGGTGCGCGGGTCCTTGTGCACGACGTAGCCCGCGTCCTCGACCTTCTTGCCGTTGACGAACAGCTGCTTGTTGACCACCTGGATGGTGTCGCCGGGCAAACCGATCAGGCGCTTGACGAGATCGATGTTCGGCCGCTCCGGCGAGCGGAAGATGACGATGTCGCCGCGTCGCGGAGCGCGCAGCGGCAGCACCGCCTGCTCGAGCTTGCCCATCGTCGGGCCGAAGATGAAGCGGTTGACGAACAGGTGGTCGCCGACCAGAAGTGTGTCTTCCATCGAGCCGCTCGGGATGAAGAAGGTCTTCACCACGAAGGTGTTGGTGAAGAGCAGGAAGACCGCCGCAATGAGCAGGGCTTCGAGGTACTCGCGGGCGGTGGAGCGGTCGGCAGTCGACATCGGCCCTGAAGCCTATCCGATCGCCGCAGAGGATTGCGCCGCCGTCCAGTTCCTTTGACGCGGCCGGCCGGCAGCCGCGGGACGGGGCGCCGGCCATCGCCGCCGCCGAAGGGGCCGCAGCGAGACCTGTCCGCTTGACCGGCCGGGGCGCGCGAGTCCCCGCGGCCAAACGCGCAAAAACTTTATTTTCAACCACTTACCGAAGTTCGCCAGCCTGGCAACCGGCTTGTAATCCACGTCTCGCGCAACGCAACATCAACCGCGAGAGGAGGCGCCAGGAAAACAGCGAGACCACGAGCCGTTCGCCATCCAGGAACGCAACACCGCAGTCGCAGGCCAGAAGACCCAAAGCGCAGTCCAACACTTCACCGACGCTTCAGGAAAGGAAAACACCCATGCGCATCCAGCACCGTCTACTCTCGGCCGCCGTCGTCCTCGCCCTGCTGCTCGCCGCCACGCCGGCGCTCGCCGGCGACGGCAAGACCGTCAACGTCAATACCGCGACCGTCGCGGAGTTCCAGCTCCTGCCGCGCATCGGCCCCTCGGTCGCGGCGCGGATCGTCGAGCAGCGGGAAAAGAGCGGCCCCTTCAAGTCGCTCGACGACCTCCTGCTGGTGCGCGGCATCGGCGAGGCGACCTACGAGCAGCTGAAGCCGTACCTGGCGCTCGCCGGGCCGACGACGCTCACCGAGAAGGTCAAGCTGCCGCGCGCGCCGAAGGCCGCCGGAGCGGCGGGCGGCACCGCCGACAAGCAGGCGGCGAAGAACTGAGGCCGGGCGGAGAGGTGGAGGCGACTTCGATGCGGAGAGCCGAACTCGGGTATCAGCTGATCGAGCTCCTGATCGCCATGGCGATCTCTTCCCTGGTGCTCGCTTTCGGGGTGCCCCCTCTGCTCGCGCTGGCCGCCGGGCTCCGGGTGGAGCTCGCCGCAGCCGAAGTCGCCTCCACCTTTCACGTGGCGCGCTCCTACGCCATCCGCAACTCCGCCAACGTCGGTCTGAAGTTCGAGGTGGACGGCGACGGCACAGTGACCTGGGCGCTCTATCGGGACGGTGACGGCGACGGAGTCCTCACGGCGGACATCCGCTCCGGCGACGACCCGCAAGTCCTGCCGCGGACGCGGCTCGCCCACCTCGGGCGGCAGATCCGTTTCGGCTTCCCTCCGGGGCGGGCGCCACGCGATCCGGGCAACCCCCGCCGCCGCCTCACCCATCTCGACGACCCGATCCGCTTCAACAACTCCAACATTGCCTCCTTCAGCGCCCTGGGAACGGCCACGCCGGGAACGGTCTACCTCACCGACGGCATGCGCCACCTGTCGGCGGCGCGCGTCACCGCCCGCACTGGCAGGATCGACCAGATCTCGTACGACGTCGCGACCGAGCTTTGGCACTGAAACGCCGCCGCGCCGCCGCAAGTTTGCCGCATCGCGGCATGACTTGCCGATGGAAGGGGCGTAGCTTTCGCCGCCGTGGGAGCCTTCGTCGTCGTCACTACCGTAGGAACCGAGGAACAAGCCAATCTGATCGCATCGGAGTTGGTCGCCCGGCGCCATGCCTCGTGCGTCAACATCGTCACCGGCGTGCGTTCGGTCTACCGCTGGCAGGGCAAGATCTGCCGCGACGCCGAATTCCTGCTGATCGTGAAGACGCTGGAGAGCGAGTACGCGGCGGTCGAAGCGGCGATTCAGGAGCTCCACAGCTACGAGCTGCCCGAGATCCTCTCCTTCAAGGTCTGCAAGGGCGAAGCGAAGTTCCTCGCCTGGATCGGCGCCTCGCTCGACAAGAACGCCCCGTTCTCCGACGAGGACGAGCGCGAGCTGCTCGACGAATCGAACTACTGAAGCACGGCGCCGAAGGCGGAGTTCACCGCAGATCGCTCTCGAGCGGCCGGTCGAGAACCTTGAGATCCCACCACTTGCCGGCGTAGTTCAGCAGCCCGCGGCGCGAATCCACCTGGAACAGGCTGCCTCGGGCGGAGGTCCGCAGCGCATAGAAGTTTCCCTGCCGGTTGCGAATGAGGACGTGGCTCAGTTCCCCTGAGCGGCTCCGCCTGTTCGGCTTTCGAGTGGCCGGGTCGAGCTCGAAATTCCGGAAGTAGCCGGCAACGAGGAGCGGATCGCCGGCCAGTTCCCACGAGAGGCCGTCGAAGCTGTCGAAGCCGGAGATGGCGTTGTGCGAGCGGACGGTCACGCGCCGCCGCTCGACGTAGCGTTCGCCGTCGTATTCGAGCCAGACGTACTGACGACGGTCGGGACTCGGGTCGCGAGCCAGCTCCACCAGCCCGGCGAACCCCTCCCGGATCGTGGCCAGGACGACGGTACCGTCGCTGCTGGTCGAAACGCTCTCCAGCCTAACGGCGCGCGCCAGCTCCTGCGGCGGCAGCACGATCGTTCCGACGGCTCGCCGCTGACAGTTCGAGAGGTCGAGGCGCCAAATGGTCTCGCCCTCGACATACTGGAGAGTGCTGCCGTTGTCCAGGAAGAGGGGCCGACGAGCGATCCAGCCGACCGGACCCGAAGGCTCTTGCGTGGAGCAGAATCGCCCGGCGCGCAGATCGAAGAGCTCGAGACTCCCGGACTCGCCGACAAGGAAGAAGGTCGAGGGTCTGCTGGCGGAAAACTCGATGTCTTGGTGATCGAGCGCCTCGCTCCAGAGTACTTTCCCGGACTTGAGGTCCACCGACCAGAGCTCTGGTGGCTCGTAGTTATCGCCGCTCTTCGACCGCAGCTCGAACCCGGCGACTGGCGGCGTGAGGACCCATACCCCCTCCAAAGCCGGCTCGCCTCCGCTCCTGGCTTCCTCGAATCGCGGCCGTAGCACCTCTGCTCCCCGGTGGATCCGCTCGAGGATCTCCGCGCTCTCCTCGGGAGAAACCTCGACGAGCGGAAGCACCTGGTCGACGGTCGGCATCTCGTCGAGATCGGCCTTCGACAGGCGGAGATGGAGCGAGCGGTCCGGGTCCATCTCGAGCAACACCAGGGCGCGGCGGAGGCGATTGGGAGAGTCGAGGTCGAAGTGACGTCGCGAGGAATAGTAGCCCTCCGAGTCGGGACACTCGCCGAAGTAGTCGGTTCCGCTACCGGGAAAGAGACAGTCTCGCGCCGGCGCCGGAGCGGGGGCAGAAACCTCTGCCGTGTCAGGGTCCCTCTTCGCATCGGACCGCGAGGCAGGCGGGATTCTCAGCCACAGAGCGGTCACTAGGAGGAAGAGAACCGACCCGATCGCGGCCAGGAGGAGAGCCGACCAGCGAGGAGAGGCTGACTTCGGAACGTCCATGGACTCTCGCCTCACCCGCAGGCGAATGGCCTCTCTTGCTTCAGATCTTCGCCAGCGCCTGTTCGGTGTCGGCCAAGAGGTCGGCGAGGTCTTCGATGCCGGCGGAGATGCGCACCAGGCCGTCGGTGATGCCCAGCTCGGCGCGCTTGTCGGCGGGGACCGAGGCGTGGGTCATCGAGGCCGGGTGCGAGGTCAGGGTTTCGACGCCGCCCAGGCTCTCGGCGAGCGACATGACTTCCACCGCGTCGAGGAACTTCTTCGCCGCCGCGTAGCTCCCGAGCTCGAAGGTGATGAGGGCGCCGAAGCCGGTTGACTGGCGCTGCTGCAGGGCGTGCCCGGGGTGGTCGGCGAGGCCGGGGTAGAAGACCCCCTGCACCTTCGGATGCTTCGCCAGGTAGTCGGCGAGCGCCCGGCCGTTCTGCTCGTGGCGCTCCATGCGCACCGCGAGAGTCTTGATTCCGCGCAGCACCAGAAATGAGTCGAACGGCGACAGGATCGCCCCCTCGGACTTCTGGATGAAGTAGAACCAGTCGCCGTGCTCGGCGCTCTTCGCCACCAGGGTGCCGCCGATCGAGTCGCTGTGGCCGTTCAGGAACTTGGTCGTCGAGTGGATGACGACGTCGGCGCCGAGCTCGAGCGGACGCTGGAAATAGGGCGACATGAAGGTGTTGTCGACGGCGAAGACCAGCCCGTGTTCGCGCGCGATGGCGGCGGCGCCGGCGATGTCGGTGACCTCCATCATCGGGTTGGTCGGCGTCTCGATGTAGAGCATCCGCGTGGACGGCCGGATGGCGGCGCGGATCTCCGCCAGGTTCGTCGAATCCACCCAGCTCGACTCCACGCCGTAGCGCGACAGCACCTGGGTCATGAAGCGGTAGGTGCCGCCGTAGACGTTGCGCGAGCAGACGACGTGCTCGCCGCTCTTCACCAGAGTCATCAGGGTGGCGATCGCCGACATGCCGGAGGCGAAGGCGTGGCCCGTCGCCCCGCCCTCGAGCGCCGCGACGTTCTCCTCGAGGGCGAAGCGGGTGGGGTTCTGCACCCGCGCATACTCGAACCCCTTGTGCTTGCCGAGCTCGTCCTGGAGGTAGGTCGAGGTGGCGTAGATCGGCACGGTGACCGCACCGGTCGCCGGGTCGGGATGCTGTCCGGCATGGATGGCGCGGGTCGAAAAGCCGCGCGACTTGGGATCGCCTTTCACGGGTGAGGCCCCTTTCTGGTGGGCGCTGCGGCGGCGATCCTATCAACGCGTCTAATATTGCCCGCATGACGGACGAACCCCAGCCCTTCGCGGACTTCTCCCCAGTGCGCTTCGCTGCAGGCGCGCTCGAGCTCCTGGATCAGACTCTGCTGCCGCAAGAGGAGGAGTGGATCTCCTGCAGCAGTGTGGAGAGCATCGCCGACGCCATCCGGCGGCTCGCTGTGCGCGGCGCACCGGCGATCGGCATTGCGGCGGCCTACGGCCTGGTGGTGGCCCTCCTCGACCCGGAAGACCCCGAGCCCGACGCGGCACGCCGCTTCGCCAATGCGCAGCGGATCCTCGGCGACAGCCGGCCGACGGCGGTGAATCTGCGTTGGGCCCTCGAGCAGGGGGAGGAGGCGTTCGAGCTCCTGCAGGATCGGCCACCGCTGGAGCGCGCCGCGAAGCTCCTCGACTGGGCGCGCGCCCTGCACGCCGACGACGTCGATCGCAACCGGCGGATGGCGGAGCACGGCGCGGCGCTCTTCGCCGCCGGCGACCGCGTGCTGACGCACTGCAACGCCGGGGCGCTTGCGACCGGCGGCATCGGCACGGCGGTCGGGGTCATCGCCGCGGCGCATCGCGCCGGCAAGGTCGCCGCCGTCTGGGTCGACGAGACGCGGCCGCTGCTGCAGGGGGCGCGCCTGACGGCCTGGGAGATGATCAGGCTCGGCATCCCGCACCGTCTGGTCACCGACTCGATGGTCGGCGCGCTGATGAGCCGCGGCCTGGTCGAGCGGGTGATCGTCGGCGCCGACCGGATCGCGGCGAACGGCGACGCGGCGAACAAGATCGGCACCTACACCGTCGCCGTTCTCGCCCACCGCCACAAGGTGCCGTTCTACGTCGCCGCGCCGCTCTCGACCTTCGATCCGCGCATCGCCAGCGGGGCGGAGATTCCGATCGAGGAGCGCGCCGGGCTCGAAGTCACCGAGCTCGCCGGCCGCCGGATCGCGCCGGTGGGCACTGCCGGGTTCAACCTCGCCTTCGACGTCACGCCAGCCGAGCTCATCACCGCCATCGTCACCGAAGAGGGCGTGCTCGCGCCGCCCTTCGGCGCCGCCATCGCCCAGCTGTTCAACTGAGCCGGGGGCTCACTCCGCCGCCGCCTCGACGCGCACGATGCGGCCGTCGAGTTCGGTGGTGATGCGCCGGCCGGGGAGCGCGGCGAGCGCCTCCTCGGTGAGCTGGCGCCAGGAGATCTGCGGCTGCTCGAGGAGCTGCGGACTCGTGCCGCCGCTGCCCGCGCCGGCGGAAAACAGCGGATAGCCGTCGCGATAGCCGTTGCGCCAGGTGTAGTCGAGCGTCGCCGTGCGGTAGCGGCGGTCGAGCTCGAGGGCAGAGAACTGCGTCTCGCCGGCCGGGCGAACCGAGACGTCGGCGGCCTCCACCCGGGTCTCGCCGTCGGCGGCCACGCGATAGCGGAAGCGCAGGCCGGCAACCTGCAGGAAGCGGCCGTGTCCCAGGGTCGCCTGCGAGACCGATTTCTCGAGCAGGGCGAGAAGCTCGCGCCCGGTGAGCTCGAAGACCACCGGCTTGTCGTCGTAGTAGAAGATCCCCTCGAGCTCGTAGACCCGGACGTTGCCCCCCGCCGGCACGTCGTCGTTGACCCGGATCGCGCCGCCGTTGACGAAGGCGATATCGGTCCTGAGGCGTTGGCGCAGGATGTCGCACAGCAGGTCGCCCAACGCCGTCTCGCGGCCGCGGATCGCCGGCTCGGTTCCTTCGAGCAAATGGTCGGTGGTCGCCACGACGTCGAGGAGCTTGCGGCCGGTCTTCTCCTCGATCGCGGTCGCGAGACGCACGAGCGACGTGGCGACCTGGCGGATCATGTCGGAGTCGAGTTGCACCGACTTGTCGAGCTCGACGAGGGTGCCGGTGGCGGTGATGGCGCCGCCGCCGGTCGCCGGCCGGACATCGATGCGGTAGGCGCTCTTGGCGTCGGCGTCGGCCTTGGTGATCGTCGTCGCGCCGACTTTCACGAACTGAGCGACATGCTCGTGGCCGCCGACGATCCAGTCGATCCGGCCGGGGAATTCGCGGGCGAGCCACTCATCGTCGCCGACCTCCTGGTGGGTGAGGCCGATGACGAACTGCGCCCCCTCGCGCTCGAGGTCGCCGAGGACGCGCGCGATCGTCGCGCGGCGCGTCGGCAGGTCGTAGCCGTACTCCACCCACGGTCGGCTCTGATCGGAGAGCGTCAGGCCGAAGATGCCGACGCGGATGCCGCCCAACTCCAGCACGACGTGATCCTTGACGTTGGCAAAGCGCTCGGAGAGCGGACGAAGGTCGCCGTCGTCCACTCCCTTCAGGCGGGCATTCGAGGTGATCCAGGTGAACTTCGACTCGGCGATGCGGTCGGAAAGCAGCGCGAGCTCCGGATTGTCGAACTCGTGGTTGCCGGGGGTGACGAAGAAACGGTCGTCGAAACCCGGGTCGCCGTCGAGGAGGTTGAGCGCTTCGACCATCGGCGCGCCCTTCAAGTACTTGCTCATCACCGAGGGGAAGAGGAAATCGCCGGCATGCAGGACCAGCACCGGCCGGCCCTCGGCCTCGAGCTCCTTGCGCAGGGTGCGGACGCGCGCCAACCCGCCCTCGGCACCGGCGCGTAGCCCCTCGATCTTGTAGGTGTCGTTGATCTGCAGAATGGTGAAGCCCGGCGCCGCTGCGGGTGCCGCGGCGGTCGGCGGAACCTGGGCGGTCCGCGGGGCCCCGGCGCAGCCGGCAATCAGAGTCGTGAGCGCGAGGGCGCCGAGCGCCACCGCTCCGCGGCAGCACCGGTGGAGCTTGCAGTCACGAAGGCGGAGGGAATGAGAGCTCGCGATCACTGGGGCCTCCTCGGGAAGTGAAGCAGACCTGCAGATACGACAAGGGACACGATAGCAATCGTGTCCCTATTGGAAGGTCCACGATAGCAATCGTGTCCCTGTGTATTCAAAACAACTCGATGCCTATCGAGTTGCCGAGAGAATAGATGGTGGAGGCGGTGGGAATTGAACCCACGTCCGAGAAACGCGTCCCGAAAGTATCTACGCACATAGCCTTCACTTCTGGTCATCGCCCTTGCGCAATGCAGAAGGCCGCCTACGCAAGCGCCAGTTCCGATTTGACGATCCCGCTGAGGAGCGGAACCAACCTCAGCGTTCAGTCCACTTTAGCGTCGCCCCAGCCCGTGCCGTGGACAATGGCCCATGGCTGGAACGTCACGGTCAATTAAGCCGCGAGAGCGAAGTTGTCGTTGGCAGGTATAACTTGCCGTTTTACGGGTGCAAACCCGATGCGCAACTCTCGAACCGCACTGTTCCCCGTCGAACCCGGTGCGCCCCCAAGTTATGAAAGAACCTTGCTGCAAGGGGCACAACATAGCAGATGGCGGGGGTATTCCCCTCGGCCGGCACCATGCCGGGCGCGCGATTACCGCTGGTCGGCGCTCCAATGGGTCGCGAGGCCGGACTCGAAGCCGTCGCTGAAGATCCGCGGACCGCAAATGAGCTCGACGTCGTCGATCTGCGCGAAGCCGCCCTCGGAGCCGCCGGCCGAGAAGGTCGAGTGGGTGAACCAGAGCTCGACCGGCGGGCTGCCGGCGACCGGAATCCACAGCTCGACCGTCTGGTTGTGGTTCTCCTCGAGCCAGAAGAGGAGCGAGTTGCCGCTCGTGTCGAGACGGCGGATGCCGATATCGAGGTACTCGGCGGGCGCCGCGAAGGAGATGTCGGCGCGCACGCGCACCGTCGCCGCGGTCTCGCCCTCGAGCGCGAGCGGCATGCGCAGGAGCGAGTCGGTGCGCGGCGCCGTGCAGAAGAAGTTGGAGATACAGGCCGCACCGCCGGCACCGCCGGTGTCGTTCGCCTGACAGAAGACCGGATCGCCGAACTGCGCCGGCGGCGCCTGGACCCAGCCGGGGCCACCGCCGGCGGTGTTCTCGCTCGTCCAGTCGAGCGGCAGCCCGACGAGCGGGTCGCCGGAGCCGAACTCCTGCGGCCCGGTGTTGCAGCCGCCCGAGGCGAGGACCAGATTGCGGAAGGTCGCCGGATCGAGCGCCAGACAGTCGGGGTAGCAGGCGACAAGGTTGCCGTCGCGGAAGAGCCGCATCATCAGGCCGAAGCGTTCGCCGGGGCCGGCTTGCAGGGGCATCGGACCGTCGAGCGGCAGCGCCGCCTCGTAGGTCACTCCTTCCGGGTGCGCCGCCGTCCGGTAGCGCAGCCGCTCGGTGACGTCCTGACCGGTGCAGCCGGAGAGGTGCAGCCGCTCGTCGAACTCGACGATCTGGTCCGAACGCAGGATCAGCCCGCCTTCGCCGAGGTTCGGCGTGTTCTGGCAGAGCGGGCTGGCGAAGTCGCCGTCGTCGAGTATCGGGGTTGGACCACCTTCGTCGTCGAACATCAAGAAGAACAGGTCGCCGCTGCTCGTGCTCGTGTCGCCCGCGTCGACCGCAGCGAGATAGAGCGTGCGGCCGTCGTTCTCGATCAGGACGGTGACGCCGGAGCCCAGGTCGAGGATCGTTGCTGCATTCCATTCCCCGGGAGTGAGCTGGCCGTCGATCCGCGGGGCGCGGTTCACCCACGGCGAGAGCAACCGACCGGTGCCGGCGCCGGCCGCCGTCGCCAGCACCAGCCAGGCTGCCGCCACGCCCGCCGCACCGAGACGACCGACCCACCTTGCCGAACGTTCGCTCACGCCGTCCTCCCGTGGCGCCCGAAGAGGGCAGCCCGTCCCTTCAATCGTGCAACCGGGGAAGGAAACGGATCAGGCGCCGGCGCGAGTGGCTGCCGGAGACGGTGACGCGGCGCCGACGGTAGCGAAGAACTCCTCCGGACCGCTGGTCTCGAGGCGCGACAGGACCAGCCACCAGGCGAGGAGGCCCATCACCGCGGCGAACGGCAGCAGGGCGAGGAGCTTGAGGTTGAACGGCCAGGCGAGCGCCGGCAGGAGCGCGACGATGGTGAAAGCGAGCACCGCCACCGAGGCGCGCTGGAGCTCGAGGTGGCTCTCCTCGAGCTGCCAGACGAGGCGCGTTCCGTCGCCGGCGGGCTCGAAGTCGACCCGCCCGACGAGCACGCCGCGGCGCAGGCCGAAGATGACCGGCAGGACGAGTCGTCCGCCGCCCGGTTTCTCGGGGTGGCGCGAATCGTCGCCGTTCCATTCGGCCCCCCAGGCCTCGGCGGCCTGGGCAAGCGCGTCGGGCAGGTCGGCGAGGGTGAGCGCGACGCGCCGCTCGTGGCGGATCAAGCCGCCGCCGCCGTCATCTCGTCGAAGAACTCTTCGACCGCGGCGAGGAAGGCCGGCACGTCCTGGAGCTCGTTGATGCGCTGGCGGAGCTCGCGGCCGTGCGGCACGCCGTGGGTGTACCAGCCGGTGAACTTGCGCAGCTTGTGCATGGCGTACTTCGACGGCTCGCGCAGGGCGACCAGCCGGAAGTGCTCGAGGATCAGGTCGCGACGGGCGAGGAGCGAGGCCTCCTCGGGGGTGCGGCCGGCGAGGAGGTCTGCCGCCTGGCGGAAGATCCACGGGTTCTTGGTCGCAGCGCGGCCGATCATGACCCCGTCGCAGCCGGTCGCGGCGATCATCCGCACCGCATCCTCGGGCTCCTTGACGTCGCCGTTGCCGAAGACCGGGATGGCGAGCGCCGCCTTGAGGCGGGCGATCTCGTCCCACTGCACGGTGGCGTCACCGGAGAACATCTGGCGCGCGGTGCGGGCGTGGAGCGCCACGCCGTCGGCGCCGGAAGCCTCGCAGATCCGCCCCAGCTCGAGAAAGTTCTTGCGCTCGTGATCGAGACCGAGGCGGAACTTGACGGTGAGCGGAATCGCGATCGCCTTGCGCACGGTGGAGACGATCGACTCCGCGAGCTCGAGGTCGCCCATCAAGGCGCAGCCCGAGCAGCCCTTGAGAATCTTGTTCGCCGGACAGCCCATGTTGATGTCGCAGATGTCGGCGCCCATCGCCTCGACGAGCCGGGCGGCCTCCGCCATCGTGTCGGGGTCGGAGCCGTAGATCTGGATCGAGATCGGCCGCTCCTCGGGCAGGAAGTGCATCAGGTCGAGCGTCCGGGTCACGCCGCGCACCAGCGCCCGCGAGGCGATGAACTCCATCGTCACCAGCCCGACGCCGCCGATCCGCCGCACGATCAGGCGGAAGTCGCGGTCGGTCACCCCGGCCATCGGCGCGAGGACCAGGGGGGTGGGGAGGGGGACGTTTCCGAGGCGCAGCATCGAACCTCCTATTCTACCGCCCCGTCGGCGCCCCTGTCCGCTAGGATGCGCCGGATGGTCGCCTTCGCCGAACAGATCGATCTCGTCGCCCACGGGCTGGTGAAGGGGATGCCGGCGGCCTGGCTGGCCGGCAAGGAGACGGATCTCCTCGCTCCGCTGCGCCTGCTCGCCCCGGGGACGCTGCCCGAGATGGTGCCGCCGGGAGTCGACCGCCGCGCGATCGCCGCCGGGCTCGCGCGCACCAACGAAAGCTACGGCCACCCGCGCGCCGCAGAGCTCGCCCGGAAGCTTGCCGATCCGGCCACGGCGGTGGTCGTCGGCGGGCAGCAGACCGGCCTCTTCGGCGGCCCGCTCCTGGCGCTGGTCAAAGCCGCCGCAGCGGTGCGTCATGCCGAGGCCTTCGAGGCGGCGCTGCGGGACTTCGCCGGGCGGCAGCGCCGCTACGGACGCGCGCCGGCGCAGGTCCGAATCCCATGAGTTCGCTGCGCACGCGCATCTTCACGGGTGTGGCGATCAGCGTCGT
>JBGARM010000130.1:0-8080 GCA_044230215.1 Thermoanaerobaculia bacterium
GTGGCGTCGCCGATCGCCAGCAGGAGATCGCCGTTGGCGGCGCTGCGGAAGTCGTAGTAGTCGCCGCCCACCTCGGTCGCGGTCGACATCGCCACCGCGAGCTCGAGCCCGGCGTACTCGGGAAGCTCGCGCGGCAGCAGCGAGAGCTGGAAGAGTCGGGCCTCTTCGAGCTCGTCGCTCTTGCGCCCGTTCTCGGCCTCGAGGAGGCGGCGCTCGATCTCGCGCTCCTTGCCCACCCGCTCCTGCTCGAGCAACCGCTCCTGATGTTCGGCGAGCTGCTCGGCCATGTGGTTGAAGCTCGCGGCCAGGCGGCCGAATTCGTCGCGTGAGCGCACCGGCACACGGGTCGAGAGGTCGCCGCCGGCGATCCGCGTCGCCCCGGCTTCGAGCTGGTGCACGCTCTTCACCATGCCGCCGGTGAGCGGGATCATGCCGAGGGTGGCTATGCCGACGAGGAAGAAGCCGGCGACGAAGTTGAAGGCGGTGGCGCGGCGCAGGTCGCGCATCGCCTGCGAAAGCGGCCGCGCGATGCCGAAGCGCAGGCCCGAGGCGGGATCCTGGCGCGCCACGACCACCCAGTCGTCGTCGCCCTTGGGAGCGCCCGAGCTCGAACCCCGCAGCGCAGCGACCGCCGGCAGTTTCTGCAGCGTGTCGCCATCCGCACCGGTGGCGACGAACAGCTTGTTCTGCTCGTCGATCGCGAACGGAATCTCTCCCTGCTCGCGGTGGGTTTGCGCCAGCACCGAGCGCAGGATCTCTTTCGCCTTCAGCTTGCCCTGGATCTCGCCGACGATCTCGCCGCCGTCCCGGACCGGGCAGGCGACGCCGTCGGCGAGCGGTGCCAACCGGGCCATCGCCCCTGCGGCGGGAGCCGGCGCGGCGACCGGGGGGGCCAGAGCGGCTGGAGCGGGCGCAGCGGGCGGCGACGGCGGGGCCGGCGGCGCGACGACGGCGCTCTCGCGGCGGGCGGCGAAGTTGCGGCCGATCTCGGCGCGCACCCGCGCGAGCTCGTCCTGGATCTGCTTCCGGTCGGCCTCGGAGAGGCCGGGCGGCAGGTGGGCCAGGGTAGCGCTGACGCTCTCCTCGGCGAGCCGGAGATTGCGCTCGACGTCGCGGCCGTCGGGGTTCGCGCCGGTTCGAACCTCGATGCGCCCGGTCGGTTTTCCGTCAGGCGCCTTGGGGACGAACTTGAAGCCCTCGATGAACGGCAGCGCCTGAGCGAGGCCGGCAAAGACCTGGGCATCGACCCGGGAATCGCCGCCCTCGGCGGATCCCGTCCCGGTGCGCAGCCAGTAGCTGGCAGGCAGACGCGCGAGCGCCTTGACGCTCTGGTCGATCTCCGCCGACACCCCCTCGACGCGCTGTTCGAGCTCGCGCGCCATGAGCTTCGCCTCGGCCTCGGCGGCCTGCCGCAGGGCGCGGCTCGAGGTGGTGAACGAGTAGAGGGCGAGCAGGGTCAGCGGAAAGGCCGACAGCAGCAGGAAGACGAGCGCGAGGCGGAAGCGGAATCGCACGACGAGAGTTATACGGCAGCCGGAGGCGGAGGTTCTGGCGCCCGGCGCTCAGGGGCCGGGTGCGACGAGCGTCCAGGCGGCCGCGCCGCCGGAGGCTAGAGCCGTGAGCAGGCAGAGCCGGGGTGCCGGCAGGTCGCCGCCCGTCCAGGGGGCGAGGCCGAGCTCCGGATCGACGGTGGCGAATCCCGCCGTTGGCCCCGGGCGCTCGCCCGCGGCGGCGAGCAGCCCGGCAGCGAGAAAGCCGCCGCCGTATTCACCGGTCGTGCCCTTCGGCGCGACGACCGGCGGCAGCGGCCGCGACTCCCATGCGCCGCGCAGAGTCAGCGCCTCGAGCCGGTCGCCGAGCCGCGCTCCCGAGGCGCCGGAGACGATCAGATCGATCGCCTCCGGTACCTGGCCGCTGCGGGCGAGAAAGCGGCGCAGCGAGCGCGCCAGGCCGGCCTCGCCGCTCCCCCAGTCGTGGGCCGGAGCGGAAGGGTCGAAAGCGGCGCCGTGGGCGAGGAGGCGGCAGACCGCCCGGGCGCCGCGCGCGGCGGCCGTCTCGGCGCTCTCGAGGACGACGACCGTGGCACCCTCGGCGGCGGTGAGGCCGTTGCGCCGGCGGTCGAACGGCCGGGCGCGCTCGGGACCGAAGCGGTCGGCGCGCGCCAGCGCCTGAAAGCGGTCGAGCAGGGCGTGGAGAATCGGCACCCCCTCTTCGACGACCCCGACGAGCACCCGTTCGCAGCGCTCGTCGCGGATCCAGCGCGCCGCCTCGCCGAGCGCCAGGAGGTCGCTCGCCTCGCGCTGGGTCAGCGTCTGGTTCGGACCGCGCGCCCGGATCACGAGCGCCATCTGCGCCGCGCTCGCGCTCGCCACCGACTCGGTAAAGAGCGCCGGCGAGGCTTGATCGGGGCCCTGTCCGAGGATCTGCCGCAGGAGCTGCTCGGTCACCCAGGCGGGGCCGAAGGCCGTGCCGGTGACGATTCCGGTGGCGGAGTGATCGGCTTCCGGCGGCAGACCGGCGTCGCGCAGGGCGAGTTGCATCGCCGCCACCGCCATCCGCGCCGGCGGGCTCATGCGTCGGGAGAGCGCCGGGGGAACGAGTCCGCCGAGTGCGGAGAGATCGGCGAGCGCGGCGAGGCGTGCGCCGCCGGTGCGGTGATAGCCGGCGCTGCGGTCGACCTCGGCGAGTCGCGGCTCGCCGGCTTCGAGGCCCTGGAGCAGCGCCGCCCGGCCGGCGCCGAAAGCGCCGATCACGCCGATTCCGGTGACCACGACCTCGGTGGTCATGGCAGCGCCGCGCCCAGGATGATGGCGGCGTTGGTGCCGCCGAAGGCGAGATTGGTCGACAGGGCGTAGCGCGCGCCGACGAGAGGACGCGCGCTGCCGGTGACCAGATCGAGCCCCATCGCCGGATCGACGGCTCCCTCACCCGGCGTGGGGTGAACCGCGCCGTGCAGGAAACAGAGCATCGTCGCCACGGCTTCGATCGCTCCGGCGGCGCCGAGGTAGTGCCCGATGGCGCCCTTGGAGGAGGTCAGCGGCAGGTGGGGAAGCCGATCGCCGAAGACCGCTTGCAGCATGTTGGCCTCGGCGGCATCGTTGTGCGGCGTGCCGGTGCCGTGGACGTTGACGAAGTCGATCGCCGCGGCCTCGAGGCCGGCGTCGGCGAGCGCCGCGGCGACGGCGCGCGCGATTCCAGCCCCCTGCGGATCCGGCGCGGTCATGTGGTGCGCATCGCAGGAGGCGCCAGCCCCCAGCAGCCAGCCGATCACCCGCGCGCCGCGCGCGCGGGCGCTGGCGGCGGTTTCCAGCACCAGAACCGCCGCCCCCTCGCCGATCGACATGCCCTCGCGTTCGGCGCGGAAAGGCCGGCAGGCGCGGGGGTCGACGGCCCGCAGCGAGTTGAAGCCGGCATAGGTGAGCCGGCAGAGCGAGTCACTGCCGCCGGCGAGGGCGATGTCGATCTCGCCGGCGCGCAGCGCCGCCAGGGCGTTGCCCATGGCGAGGGTCGCCGAGGCGCAGGCGGAGGCGACGGTCTGGACGGGCCCCCGGACGCCGTGCGCCCGGCCGACACTCTCGCCCGGAGAGCAGGTCTGCTGGGCGCTCAGCCGGCCGATGCGCGCGGCCCGCCGCGGCTCTCCCAGAAGGTCGGTGAAGTAGCTCTCCGACTCGAACATGCCGCCGGTCGAGCTGCCGAAGTAGATGCCGCAGTCGAGCTCGTCGAGCCGCGACGGCAGCCCCGCCTGGGCGAGTGCCTCGCGCGCGGCGCCGAGGGCGAAGCGGTCGGCGATCGAGCTGCGGGCTGCGCGCGCCGCTGCCGCCGGCTCGCGCGCTTCGGAAGCCAGCTGCGTGCGGTAGCGCGCGTGCTCGAAACGGCTGAACGGACCGATCGCCGAGGCGCCCGAAGCGAGGCCCTGCCAGAGAGCTTCGATGCCCTCGCCGTAGCCGCTCACCGCCCCGAGGCCGGTGATGGCCACCGGTTCGCCGCCGCCGCGGCCGGGCGCCAGGGTCAAGGCGTGGCGACCTCGGGCCGGCCGGCGCGCCCGCCGCTCTCCGCCAGACGCGCGGCGAGCCAGTGCGCCAGCGTGCGCACCGAGTGGAAGACGTCGTGGTCCACCTTGCCGTCGGGAATCGTCAGCGCGAAATCGCGCTCAATCGCCACCACGAGCTCGAGAGCGTCGATCGAGTCGAGCCCCAGACCCTCGCCGAAGAGCAGCTGGTCGTCGCCGATCGACTCCGGAGCCAGACCCTCGAGCCGCAGCGTCTCGACGATCAGTCGCTTCAGCCGCGGCATGAGCTCCTCTCCGGGAGGCGCGCCCCTGCGGTTCCGGCTCACGCGGCGTCTTCGCTCGGGTAGCCGGTGGCGGCGTCGCGGCGGAACAGGCGCGTCGCCGGCGAGTAGCGCTTCTGCAGCGCGACGAAGAAGAAGAAGATCTGGTTCATCGCCCGCGTCCACAGGCCCGGATTCCAGTTGCCGGCGAGCACCGTGACGACGGCGCGGAAGAGCAGCGCGGGCGGCTCGGGGGAGAAGAAGAGATCGCGGAACTGCGGCGAGTAGAAACCGACGACGAAACGGCGAAAAGCCTGGAAACGTTTCGCCTGCCGGCGCGAGAAAGCGGCGAAGGCGGCGGCGGAGAAGTCGTTCCGGGCGGCCGCCCGGTCGAGTGCCGCGGCCGCTTCGATCCCCGACTCCATGGCGATCGAGACGCCGCTCGAAAAGACCGGATCGAGGAACGAGCCCGCGTCGCCGGCGAGGATCCAGCGCGGGCCGGCGTAGCTCGAGGCGCTGTAGGAGAAGTCCTTCTCGACCCGCACCGGCCATTCGCGGGTGGCGCTGCGCATCAGCTCGGCCATGATCGGCGTGTCGTCGAAGGTCGCCTGCAGCATGGTCTCCGGCGAGCCGTGCTCGAGCTGCATGTAGCGCTTCATCGGAATGACGACGCCGACGCTGGTGAGCTCGGGCGAGATCGGAATGAGCCAGAACCAGCCGGCGTCGGCACGCGCCACCAGCCGGATGTCGTCGGGGCGCTCGCCCGCGAGGCGCGGGACGCCCTTGAAGTGGGAGAACACCGCGATGTTCGCCAGCATCGGCTCGTCGGTGCGCAGGCCGAGCTTCTTCGCCACCAGGCCGTGGCGACCGGAGGCGTCGACCAACGCGCGCACGCGCGCGCTGCTGCTGCCGCTGTCGGCGGCGAAATCGAGACGGGCCGAGTCGGCGTCGAACTCGCAGCCGGTGACGCGGTGTCCTTCGCGCACCTCGACGCCGACCTCGCGGGCGCGGTCGAGGAGGATCGCGTCGAACTGCTCGCGGCAGACCTGGTAGGTCTTCGCCCGCGTGACCCCGCTGGCGAGCGTGAAGTCGACGCCGCGGCCGGTCATGCCGTCCGGGGTGTAGAGACGCGCGCCCCATTTCGGCGGAAAGCACGCGGCCTCGACCCGGTCGGCGACTCCCAGGGTGGCGAAGGCGTCGTTGGCGGTCGACAGCAGCGACTCGCCGATGTGGAAGCGCGGGAAGCGCTCCCTCTCGAACAGGACGACGCGGTGGCCCTTCTGGGCCAGGCAGATCGCGGCCGAGGTGCCGGCGGGACCGCCGCCGGCGACGGCGAAGTCGTAGTCGTAGCTCGAGTCGCGGTTCGTCATGGTCGCTGGGGCATCCGGGAAGGGGACTCGCACCGCCTTCTGGGCGGGGCGCCAAGTATACTCGCGGCGGTGTCTGCCGATCCGATCCTCGCCGCTTTCGACCGTCTCCACGCCGGGCAGCCGGAGCGGCCGCTCGTCGTCTCGACCTCGCGCCTCGCGACCGTCGCGGAGGTGCACCGCCAGGCCGACGAGCTCGCCGCGCGGCTGCACGAGCACGGCCTGGTGCCCGGGCGGCTGGTCGGCCTGGTGGCGCCGAACGGCCCCGGCTACCTGGTCGGCTACCTCGCCCTGCGCCGTTGCGGCCTGGTGCCGGTGCTCTGCGACCTGTCGATTCCGGCGCACGCCCTCGAGGGGATTCTGCAGCGCTTCGACGTCGCCGGCTGCCTGTCGCTCGCCGAAGCCTGGCCGCGCGGCGGCGAGAACTGGACCTTCGTGACCCGGCTCGGCGCGGTCGTGCGGCACCTTCCGGAGACGATCGGCGCCATCAAGCTGACCTCCGGCTCGACCGGGTTGCCGCGCGGCGTCGTCGTCTCGTCGGCAGCCCTGGTCGCCGACGAGGCGCAGCTCGCGGCGGCGATGGGCCTCACGGGCGAGGACCGCCATGTCGGCGCGATCCCGTTCTCGCATTCCTACGGCTTCTCGAGCGTCGTGCTGCCGGCGCTGCTGCGCGGCGCGCTCGTCATCGTCCCCGACGAGCGCTCGGTGATGGCGCCGCTCGCCGTGGCGCGCGACTGCCAGGCGACCTTCTTTCCCGCGGTGCCGGCCTGGCTTTCCGCCTGGGCGCGGCTGGCCTCGCCGCCGCCGCTGCCGCCGAGTATCCGGTTGTTGACCAGCGCCGGCGCGCCGCTCGCCGCCGAAACCGCGCGCGCCGTGCGCGAGCGCTTCGGCCACCCGGTGCAGGTCTTCTACGGTGCCAGCGAGAGCGGCGGCATCGCCTTCGACCGCGTCGGCACGGCGGCGGAGAACGGCACCGTCGGCACCCTGGTCGACGGGGTCGCGATCGAGCTCGACCCCGAGTCGGGGCGCCTGCGCGTGGCGAGCGCCGCGGTGGCCGAGGGCTATCTGCCCGAGGCGGCGCCGGAGCTTCGCGGGGGGAGTTTCCTCACCGGCGACCTGGCGGCCTGGGACGCCCGGCGCCCGGGCGAGCTCCGGTTGCTGGGCCGCGCCGACGACCTGGTGATCGTCAAGGGCAAGAACGTCCAGCCGCGCGAGGTCGAGAACGTCCTGCGCCAGCTTCCGGGGGTCGACGACGTCTGCGTCCTCGGCGTCGACGGCCTGGAGGGGCCGCGCACGGTGCTGCGCGCGGTCTTTGCCGCCGACGCCGCGGCGGTGACCTTCGAGAGCGTCGTCGAGCATTGTCGCGGCAAGCTCGCCGAGCACAAGATCCCGCGCAGTGTCGTCGTCCTGCCGGAGTTGCCGCGCGACGGCCGCGGCAAGCTCGACCGCCGGCGCCTCGCCGATCCGGAGCTCTCCGGGGCGGCGGTCTTCGCCGCCGGCGGTCTCCGAGGCGCGCGCGCATGAACGGTCCGCAACGGGAGAGCTACGACGTCGTCGTTCTGGGCGGCGCCTTCAGCGGCGCCTCGGCCGCGATGCTGCTCAAGCGCGACCTACCCCAGACTTCGGTCCTGATCGTCGAGAAGTCGAAGCAGTTCGACGCCAAGGTGGGCGAGGCGACGACCGAGATGTCGGCCATGTTCCTCACCCGGCGGCTGGCGCAGTGGCGCCACCTCGAGCTCGAACAACTGCCGAAGGAAGGCCTGCGCTACTGGTTCGCCAACGCCGACGTCCGGCACCACTGGCAGGCGACCGAGGCCGGCGGCTTCGTGCGCAGCGCCGTGCCGTCGTTCCAGCTGCGGCGCGACGCGCTCGACCAGCATCTGCTGGACGAGGCGGTCGCGGCCGGGGCCGAGCTCCTGCGGCCGGCGCGGGTGCGCGAGGTCGAGCTCGGCAGATTCGACCACCGCGTGACGATCGACCAGGGGAGCGAGACGTTCTCGGTCGGCTGCCGCTGGGTGATCGACGCCACCGGCCGCGCCAATCTCCTCGGCAGGAAGCTCGGGCTCATTTCGAAGAACGAGCAGCATCCGACGGCCGCCTTCTGGGGTCGCTTCCGCAATCTCGGGCACATCGACGACCTCGCGGCGCGCGGCCCGGTCGAGTTCGCGCGCCGCAATCTCTCGTCGCGGCGGCTGGGCACGAACCACTACACCGGCCGCGGCTACTGGGTGTGGGTGATCCCGCACGGCCACGGCGAGACCTCGGTCGGCGTCGTCTGGGACAGCCGCCTCCTCGACCTGCATACGCGGAGCGACCGCGAGCAGGCGTTCCGCGACTTCCTCGCCGAGCTGGTGCCGTTCAACGAGCTCTTGCCCGGTTCGGAGCTGCGCACGGAGGACTTCCGCTACTACTCGAACCTCCCCTACGCCACGACGCAGTACATG
>JBGARM010000131.1:0-8018 GCA_044230215.1 Thermoanaerobaculia bacterium
AACCCCTACACCGGCGAGCGCATCGGCAGCGTGCCCAAGGCCACGCTGGACGAAGTGCGCGAGGCGTTCGAGCGCGCCCATGCCTGCCAGCCCCGCCTGACCCGGGCTGAGCGCGCCGGCATCCTGCAGAAGGCGGCGGCGCTGGTGCGCCGCGCAGTCGCCCTGATGGAGGGCGCGATCGCCGACGAGGCCAAAGCCAATCGCGTTCTGCTGCGCGGCTTCTCGCAGCTGCCTCATCTGCCGCAGCTGCCCGAGCTCTACAAGATGCGCTGCGGCGCCTTCGCCGGCTATCCGCTCTATCGCGGCGTCGCTTCGGCTTGCGGCATGGAAGTGGTCGACTGCGGCAAGCGAATCGGCGAGATCCTCGATCGGGTAGCGGAGCGCTGGCAGGACTTTGACTTCTTCTTCCTGCACGTCAAGCAGACCGACCAGGCCGGCGAGGACGGCAACCTCGACGCCAAGGCGGCGGCGATCGAAGAGGTGGACGGCGCGCTGCCGCGCCTGCTGGCGCTCGCGCCCGACGTCGTCGCCGTCACCGGCGACCACTCGACGCCGGCGCCGATGGCAGCGCACAGCTTTCACCCCGTCCCTCTGCTCGTCGCTTCGCCAATCGCTTTCGTCGACGAAACGACCGCCTTCGACGAACAGCAGGCGATTCGCGGCCATCTCGGCACCTTTCCGGCGCGCGGGCTGATGGGCCTGCTGCTGGCGCACGCCGGCAAGCTGGAGAAGTTCGGCGCCTGAGCGCGGGGCCGGTTCGACCCCTCCGATGAGCCTGCGGATCGAAGAGACGATTCACATCGCCGCGCCGCCCGAGAGTGTCTGGAAGTTCCTCGCCGATCTCCACAGCTGGCAGCACTGGTGGCCCGGCTGTCGCCAGGCCGAGACGAAGGATCGCAAGCCGCTGCACGACGGATCGTCCTTCGTGCTCGCCGTCCACCTCGGCTGGCTGACGCTCAAGTTCAATGCCCGCGTGGAGGCGGCGACCCCGCCGCGGTCGCTCCTCTGGGCGGCCTCCGGCGGCGGCGTCACCGCGCGCCACGCCTTCTTCCTCGACGCCAAGCCGAACGGCACTTTCGTCCGCCAGCAGGAGAGCCTCGGCGGTCCAGGACTGCTCTTCTTCCGCCTGGCACGCTTCGACGCCGCCAGTCGGCGGATGTTCCAGCAGAACCTCAGGGGGTTGAAACGGATCGTCGAGCGCTCGGGCTAGGGGAAACCTCCGGAAGCGCCCGGGCGCTTTCGCCGGTGCTCAGCGGAAGCCGCGCCGCAACTCGCGCGCGAAGAGCTTCCAGGTCGCCTCGTCGAAGAGGCAGACGATGACGCGCTGGAGCTTGGTCCCGCCCTGCAGGTAGCGATGCACCTCGGTGAGCAGGATCCGCGCGCAGCGCTCGACGGGAAAGCCGAAATTGCCGGTCGAGATCGCCGGAATGGCGACCGACTTGAGGCCGTGCCGGTCGGCCAGGGCGAGCGACGAGCGCACGGCGGCCGAGAGTTTGCGGTCCTCGTCCCCTTCGCCCATCTTCGGGCCGACAGCATGAATGACGTGCTTGAACTTCATCTTGCCGGCGCCGGTGATGACCGCCGTGCCGACGCCGGTCGAGCCGATCCGCCGGCACTCCTCCTGGACCGAAGGCCCGCCGCGCCGCTTGATCGTCCCCGCCACGCCACCGCCCAGCACCAGGTTCTCGTTGGCGGCGTTGACGATCGCCTCCACCTCGAGATCGGTAATATCCCCCTCCACCAGCTCGAGGGTGGTGTTGTTCATCGTAATGACGATGCGGTTGTCCGCCTTGGTTTCCGCCATGAGTCGATGCCCGGGTCGATCGGTTTGCCGCCCCCGAAATGAGGTGGCGTTTTGAGCCACTGAGCATATCAAGTCTGGCCCGTTCGCGTCTCCCGCCGCCCCGGAGCTCCCCACCCGCCCCCCGGCAAGAGCCCTCGGGCGCCTCTCCCGCAGCTGGTTTAAGGCCCGCAGGCGGCGGGCGGGGAGCCACTCCAGTAGACTCGCCTCCCATGTTCCGGGCCATCAAACGTCAGCTCGCCGACTCCCTCAAGGGCGAAATCGCCCGCCAGTTCGGAATCGACCACGATCCCGTGGCCGAGATTCCACCCCGGCGGGCGCTCGGGGATGTCGCCTTCCCGACCCCGCTTCATCTCGCCAAGTCATTGAAAAGAAAGCCGCGCGAGATCGCCGAAGCCCTTGCTGCCGGGTGGCGGCTGCCGGCCGGGGTGCGCGAGCTCCGGGTCGAAGGGGCGGGCTATCTGAACCTCTTCTTCGATCGCTCCGCTTTCGCCGCCAACCTCCTCGCCGGACCGGTCTTCAGTCCGCCGTTGCCCGGTGCGGCCGAGGCGCCCGGGACCGCCAAGGTCATCGTCGAACATACGAACATCAATCCGAACAAGGCGGCCCATATTGGCCACCTGAGGAACGCGGTGCTCGGTGACCTGCTCGTCCGGGGTCTGCGTGCCCAGGGCGTCCCGGTCGAGGTGCAGAACTACATCGACGACACCGGCGTGCAGGTCGCCGATGTCGTCGTCGGTTTCGTCGACCTGGAGCACCTCTCGGTCGCCGAGGTGGCGGCCATCCGCGAACCGTTCGACTATCGCTGCTGGGACGTCTACGCCAAGGTCGGCAAGTGGTACGCGGAGGATCCCGAGCGCCAGAAGCTGCGCCGCGAAACGCTCCACGGACTCGAGTCCGGTGTCGGCGAACGGGCCGAAATGGGCCGCCTGGTGGCGCGTCGCATCGTCGTGCGGCATCTGGCGACGATGGCCCGCCTGGGCATCGGCTACGACCTGCTCACCCACGAGAGCGACATCCTCGGCCTCGACTTCTTCAGCGTCGCCTTCGAGCTGCTCAAGGCGACCGGCGCCGTCGCCCTCGAGGCGGAGGGCAAGAACGCCGGTTGCTGGGTGATGCCGCTCGAAGGGACGGCCGAGTTCGCCGGCCTCGAGGACCCGGACAAGGTGATCGTGCGCTCCGACGGCACGGTGACCTACGTCGGCAAGGACATCGCCTACCAGCTGTGGAAGTTCGGCCTGCTGGGCAAGGACTTCGCCTACCGCTACTGGAAGGAGGCGGGGCTCTGGGTCACCGCCCGCGAGGGCGCTGACGACCATCCGGCCTTCGGCCACGGCGCGCACGTGATCAACGTCATCGACGCGCGGCAGAGTTACCTGCAGAAGATCGTCCGCGCCGGCCTCTCCGCCCTCGGGCACCACGAGGCCGCGGCGCGCTCGGTGCACTTCGCCTACGAGATGGTCACCCTGTCGCCGGCTACCGCCAAGGCCCTGGGTTATCTCGCGGAGGACGGCGAAGAGGGCCGGGCGATGGAGATGTCCGGCCGCAAGGGGATCGGCGTCAAAGCGGACGATCTCCTCGACCGCCTCGAGGAGAAGGCCCGCGAGGAGATCGCCAGCCGCAACCGCGAGCTCGGCACCGAGGAGCTCCATCGGCTGGCGAAGGAGATCGCCGTCGCCGCGGTGCGTTTCTTCATGGTGAAGACCGGCACCACCCGGGTGATCGCCTTCGATCTCGACGAGGCGCTCAACTTCGAGGGCGAGTCCGGCCCGTATCTGCAGTACTCCCTGGTGCGGGCGCGCAACATCGAGCGCAAGCTCGCGGCGCTCGGCGCCAGCGGCGCCGCCGGAGCGAGCGGAGCGAGCGATGCGGTCACGCCGGAGGCGATCTCCGGGCTTCCCGCCGAGCTGTGGAGCGACGATCTGTGGGACCTGGTGCACGCATCCGCGTTGGTCGAGGAGACCGTCGAGCGCGCGACGACTTCGCTCGAGCTCTCGCTGATCGCGCGCCAGGCGCTCGAGCTCGCCCAGCGCTTCAACACCGCCTACCACCACCATCCGGTGCTGCACGAGGAAGATGCCGCCTTGCGCATGCTGCGCCGCGGCGCCTTCCGCAATTTCGCCAAGGCGGCCGGCGCCCTCTGCGAGCTGCTGGGGATCCCCGAACCGGAAAGGATGTAGCCCGGCTCAGGCGCCGGCACGCCCCACCGGCGGCCGGGGCTCTGAACCCGCGAGCTGGCGCTCGCGCCGCAGGCGGCGCAGGTGGAGGACGAACTCCATCTCGCCGTCGACGGCTTTCAGGGCGAGGCGGGTCTCGCGGATGAGCTCGATGCAGCCGTAGAACAGCACCAGGGTGCCGACGATCGCAAAGGCCGAGGGCAGGAGTGGCTCGATCGCGAGAAACGAACCCAGGCCGATCAGAACCGTGGTGGCGACGAACAGACCGAGCGCGACATAGAAGCCGGTGACGGCGCGCTGCACCAGCCGGCTGCGGCGGGCGCGAACCTCGAACTGATGCTCGATCTCGCGCCTCCTCTCGTCGGCGAACGGCGCCTCGGGTGCGTTGTCGAGCTCTTCCAGCTCGCGCCCCAGGACGCGCGCCCGGTCGACGATGCGCGCCAGACGCGAGGTCGTCGAGAAGACCAGCGTTCCGGCGGCCGAGATCAGGACCGCCGGCGTCACCATCGCCGCCAGCAGCGGCCCAGCAGCCGGAATCGGAAGCTCCATCGCCGAATCCTACGCGAGGCCGGAGCGCGGCGAATGCCCGGGCGCAACGCCCTGGAGCTGCCGGCCCTTCAGCCGGCGACGCCGACGGGGACTTCGACCAGCGCCGCCGCCGGCCGCAGGATCGCCTGCAGCGTCTCGATCACCTCCGCATGCACCGGCGCCCCCGGCCGGAGGTCGGCGAGCAGGTGCGAGGCCAGCACCACTTCGTCGAACGACAGCAGTCCTTCGAGGCGATCGAGCGTATCCACCACCGGCAGGCGCCGGACGGCGTAGGTCCGCATCGTGGCGAGCGCCGCCGAGAGCTCGTCGTCGGCCTCGCAGACCCAGGGCGGGGCGCTCGCCACCTCCTCGACCCGCAGCTCGCTCGGGCGCCGGTTGGCGCGCGCGACGGCGCAGCAGACATCGCGATCGGTGAGCATGGCGACGACACGGTGGTCGGCGTCGACCACCGGCAGGACGCCGACGCCGGCCTCGGCCATCGTGCGGCCAGCGCTGGCCAGGGACTCTCCCATGGTGGTGTGGCGGGGAATGCTGCGCATCAGGTCTCGGACTTTCATCTCCAGGCACCTCCTGCGGCGGAAGATCGGGCGACCGGCGCGGAGATTCAGTGTGCTCCGGCACCCCCTCCGCGACACCACCCCAAGGGGTGGCGCACCCTGTGGCAGCGGGGCCTAGCCTGCTCCCGTCCCCGGCTGCGGCCTGGCGATCGACCGAAGAGAGGTGAACATGTCCGCCCGCGCGCGCTCTCTTACCCTCGTGCTGCTCGGAACCTGCGCCCTGTGGAGCTCCCGGCTGCCGGCGATGGCCCCGGCGGAGCCGCCCACGGAGAACGTCTGGACCTTCAATCTCTACCTTCAGGAGGCCTTCCCCAAGCAGACGCGCACCAACCAGCAGATCGCGGAGATCAACGCGATGCTGGGGACCCGCTTCGACGACTGGGGCGACATCCACAATCTCAGCCTGGGCGGACAGCTCCTGCATCGCTGCGGGCCGCAGTGGAAGCTGGGCTTCGAGGTCGACTACAGCCAGGGAGCGGTGAGCGGCGCGGAGACGGTCGAGACGCTCGCCGGGCCGGCGCGCGCCGAGTTCGAGCAGCGCTATTCGACCTTTGCCGACCTGCTCGCGGCCGCGCACTGGCTCCCCTGCCGGAGCTGCCGCCGGGTCGAACCGTTCGTCCTCCTGGCCGCGGGGTTCGCCTGGGAGAGAGACCGCACGACGCTCACGCTGACCAACGATTACCTCGACGAGAGCTTGCGCGTCGACCACGACGGCACCTATCCGGTCGCCACCGCCGGCGTCGGCATCGACATTCCCCTGAGCCGCAGCCGGATCACTTTCCTGCAGCTCGGAACCGCCTACTTCTGGGGCCGCCTGGAGGAACGGGCGGCGGCGAGCGGATCGCTCGCGCCGGCGCCAGAGGTGACTGCGGACACCGACTCGACCGGACCCAACTACTGGATCGGCCTCTCCTGGCGTCTCGGTGCAGCGCACTGAGGCGCCGGCCGGCGCCCTAGCCGGCGGAGCGATCGCCGTGCGGCCAGTGCGGTCGCGCAGCGATCTCGGGAGCTTCATCCGCCTGCCGTGGAAGATCTACGCCGGCAACATCGCCTGGGTCCCGCCACTTCTCGTCGAGCGCCGGGCCTTCCTGGACCGGCGGAAAAACCCGTTCTTCCGTCACTCGGCGGCCGAGCTCTTTCTCGCCGAGCGCGACGGCGAAGCGGTCGGACGGATCGCCGCCATCGACAATCGCCGCCATCTCGAGACCTATCGCGACGGCACCGGATTCTTCGGGCTCTTCGAGTCGATCGACGATCCCGCGGTCGCCGCTGCGCTGGTCGCGGCGGCAGCGCGCTGGGTGGCCGGGCGCGGCCTCGTCCGCCTGCGCGGTCCGATGAGCTTCACCATCAACGACGAATGCGGCCTGCTGCTCGACGCCTTCGAGCTCCCGCCGGTCTTTCTGATGTCGTACAACCCGCCCTACTACGCCCCACTTCTCGAAGCGGTCGGTTTCCGCAAGGCGCACGATCTCTTCGCCTTCCGCATGGCGGTTCCCGAGAGCGTCCCGGCTCGCCTGCAGGCAGCCTCCCGACGCGTCGCAGCGAGCGGCGTCGTGGTGCGCAAGGCCGACTTCGCCCACGTCGACGAGGAGCTGGCCAGGATCCATCGCCTGTATTCGGCGGCCTGGGCGGAGAACTGGGGCGCCGTACCGCTCACCCCGGAGGAGATCGGCGCCCTCGCCCAGGAGCTTCTGTGGTTCGCCGACCACGATCTCGTCTTCCTGGCGGAGTACGCGGGCGAGCCGATCGGCGTCGCCGTCACTGTGCCCGACCTGTATCAGGCGATCCGGCTGGCCCGCGGCCGGCTCCTGCCGCTCGGGTGGCTGCGCATCCTCCGCCAGCGTCGGAGAATCGACGCCGTGCGGGTGCTCATTCTCGGCGTGCGCAGCGACTGGCGCCGGCGCGGAGTCGACGCCGCCCTCTATGCCCACACGATGGCGGAGGCGCGCCGCAAAGGCTACCGCTGGGGTGAAATGTCGTGGATTCTCGAGTCGAACCGGCCGATGATCGAGGTGCTCGAGAGCTTCGGCGCCGAGCGCTACAAGACCTACCGCATCTACGACCTCGAGCTCGCAGCCGAGCAATGCCCCGCCTGAACGACGCCGACCGACTGCTGGTCGGCTACACCCTGGGCGTCGCGTTCCTCGCCGCGATTGCCGGCCGCGACGACCCGTCACAACTGGCGCTCGGCGGCCTTCATGTGACGATCGCCGGCTTCGCCGTCGCGCTCGCCCGGCTCGACTCCCGACGCGCGGGCTCGGGCTGGAGCTGGCTGCACCGGTGGCTACCGGTGCTCGCCCTGCCCTGGCTCTACGACGCCGCAGGCCGCCTGCGCCATCTCGTCGTCGCGCGCGACCTCGACGCCTGGATCGCGCGCGCCGACACTCTGGTCTTTCCCGGCCGCTGGTATCTCGCCGGCGCGCGCTGGCCGCTGCCGGTGCTCGAGCTCGCGCACGCGGTCTACTTCAGCTATTACCTCTTGCTGTTCGTTCCGGCGCTCGTCGCCGAGCGCCGGCAGCGCTTCGCGGTCGACCTCTACCTGCGGGCGCTGAGCGCGACGCTGCTGGCGCACTACGCGCTCAACTTCCTCCTGCCGGTCGCCGGCCCACTCGCCGAACGCAGTCGCGCCATGCCGGAGGGCGCTCTCTTCCTGCCGCTGATGAACGCGATCTACCTCGCCTTCGACCGCGGCGGGCTCGCCTTCCCGAGCACCCACGTCGCGGCCTCGGTGGTCGCCGGCTGGTTCGCCGGCCGGCGCTTCTTTCCGCGCGCCGGGGCGGGCTTCACAGTCTGGGCGGCGGCGATTTCGGCTTCGACCGTGATCTGCGGCTACCACTATCCGATCGATGTCGTGGCCGGGTTGGTCACCGGTGGCGCCTGCCTGGGCGTCGCCCCACCGGCGGCGCGCCCCCACACCCCCCGCGCGGGGTTAGC
>JBGARM010000132.1:0-7466 GCA_044230215.1 Thermoanaerobaculia bacterium
CAAGCTCCTGCGCGCCGGCGTGGCCGCCCGCGCCGGCGACACCCGGACCGCGATCCATCACCTCGCCGACGCCGCGGCCGGCTGCGACGCCGCCGGTCTGTGCCTGTTCGCCGCCGCTGCCCGCCGCCGCCGCGGCGAGCTCCTCGGTGGAGCGATAGAGCTCGTGCCGGTCGGAGTTCGAGTGCGAGTGGATACGCACGCACTCGGCGTGCACGATCACGCAGCCGGCTCCCGAGGCGACGAACTTCACCGCCGCGCGCAAGGCGCGCAGCGAGTCGAACAGGTCCGTGCCGTCGCAGTGCAGGATCTTCAGGTTGCGAAAGCCCGAGAAGTTGTCCGACGCGAAGCGGTTTGCGGTCTGGTCGCTCTTCGGCACCGAGATACCGTAGCCATTGTCCTGCACCACGAAAACCACCGGCAGCTTCTCGCGCGAGGCACCGTTGACGGCCTCGTAGAAATAGCCTTCCGAAGTGGACGACTCACCCAGGGAACAGAAGACCACCGCGTCCGCTCCGTAGGTCTTCACCGCCCGGGCCAGCCCTGCAGCGTGCTGCGCGTGGTTCGCAACGGCAGACGAGACGTTCTGGACGTGGATCGCCGGCTTCGCGAAGTGGTTCGACATATGGCGGCCGCCCGATGCGACGTCGTCGCGCTTGGACATCCCGTTGAGCAGGATCTCCTCAGCGGAGAGCCCGGCGGCAAGGCAGGTCGCAAGGTCGCGGTAGTACGGAAAGAGATAGTCGTGCCCGGAGCGGAAGGTGACTCCGAGGGCGATCTGGATGCCGTCGTGCCCGGCGCAGGGCGCGTGATACGACCAGCCGAGGCTCTGTTTGAGGTAGTTCGGGGCCTTGTCGTCGAGCAACCGGGCGAGGTGCATGAGCCCGTACCAGCGCGCGAGCTCTTCCCGGTTTGCAGGCGCCGGAGAATCGGTGGCGGGAGCCCCCGGAGTGGCACGAGGGAACCTGATGGTAGATATCATGATTACTGTCATAATAACCTTGACAAACCTCTCGAGTCAAGAGTAAGTTTCCATCGTGGATACTCAGCTTGGATCCGGGCTCGGCCCCAACGACGCACTTCCCCCTCTCCGGATCGCGATCGAGCGCTGGGAAAACGAAGGCGGCGCCGCTAGCCTCTACTCCGACGGCACCGCGGACCGGCGCCGACGAAGCGCTTCCAATAGGGCGCCGCTGGCCACTGGAAGTCGCATGCCGGCGCTCCCTGACGATCTGCCCTCCCGCGTCCTGGGCGGCTCGCCCGACGCGATCCTGATCTGCGATCCCAGGGGCACGGTGCGATACTGGAACGCCGCCGCGGAGCGAGTCTTCGGCTTCAGCGCCACCGAGGCGCTCGGAGCTTCCATGGATCTCATCATCCCCGAGCGGCTCCGCGTTCGGCACTGGACCGGCTGGGAGGCGACCCTGCGGACCGGCGTCACCCGCTACGGCGAGGGCCAGATGCTCGCCGTGCCGGCGCTCCACAAGGATGGCCGGCAGATCTCCATCGAGTTCTCGATCCAGCTGCTGAAAGGCGCCGGCGGCCAGATCGAGTGGGTGGTGGCGGTGATCCGCGACGTGACAGAGCGCTACGGCCGCGAGAAGCTGCTACGAACCCGGTTGAAGGCCCTGGAGGCGCAGGCGGCACTGCAAGCGGGGGCCCGCCCCGAGGAAGCCGGGAAAGAAGCAGAACAGCCACTCTCGACGAGCGCACGCGAGTGAATCGGAGACGGCTATGAAACCGAGAATCGAATATGCCAAAGCCGCACCCGACGGCGTCACCGCGATGCGCGGCCTCGAGAGTTATGTCCACGGATCAGGGCTCGAGACCAGCCTGATCGAGCTCGTGAAGGTGCGGGCGAGCCAGGTCAACGGGTGCGCCTACTGTCTCGACATGCATACGAAGGACGCGCGGGCCGCAGGGGAAAAGGAGCAGCGCCTCTATGCGATCGCCGCGTGGCACGACGCGCCGTTCTTCAGCGAGCGCGAGCGGGCGGCGCTGGCCTGGACCGAGGCGGTGACTTTAGTCGGTGAGACCCGCGTGCCCGACGAGGTTTACGAGCTGGCGCGGCGACACTTCGGCGCGAAGGACCTGGTAGACCTCACGCTGGCGGTCGTCGCGATCAACGGCTGGAACCGCCTGGCGATCGCCTTCAGGACGGTGCCCGGCAGCTACAAGCCGGAGCTCAGCCACTAGGGACCGGAGGGCATGGCGGTCTTCGCACCGCTATGGAGAGCTCTCCTCCGGCGCCGGATAGGTCAACTTCTCGTCGGCCATGGCTCGCACACCGGGCGTGAGCGTCGCCCGGACGACTTGGCCAGCTCCCAGGATGTGCTCGACGCGCACCCCGCCGGCCAAGAGATAATCCGTGATGATCCGGCGATGACAGCGCCACCACACGGCCTCGGCGCACATGATCGCGCACCGATCAGCGCGTGCGAACGCGCGCAGCGCATCAAGGCCGGCGCGGAATGGCTCGGTCTCGGCGTAGTCGGCGTAATTCCGGAACGCCGCGACGCGCCAGTACAGATTGTGCGAGGGTGGCGCGCCTTTAGGATGATGACGTCGGCCACCTAGCGAGCGCAGCTGCCGGTAGCCGATGCCATGGGCGGCGAGGGAATCCGGCAGCGTGTCCCCGTTGAACTGCGGCGTTGTCCGCGAGCGCGGAATCGACCGCACATCCACGAGCAGCGTGACGTCAACCTGCTGTAACAGCGACACGAATGAGGCGAGAGTTCGCGTGGAGTGGCCGATGGTGAAGATGGCATCGCCCGCCTGGTGGTTCATCTCCGGAGCTTCGTGAGTGCCGATCCTTTGTGCATCGCGATGTGATCCGTCGTGTCACTCTGGATCTCGTACTGCGGCTCGTCTCTGCTCGCGTGGACGGTATAGCCCTTGAACTTCATGGGCGACGTGATGATGCGATTTATCTTGCCACGCACTCGACCCGCTTCTGAATTCCACGAGACGTGATCTCCCCGCTTGAACCGTTTCGTCGTCATCGGCCTCCTCGCGCCCGTGACCCGTGGTAGCTTGGGGCAGCCCCGCCGCCCGCCGTGTCGACGGGCTGCAACACCGTTGTCCTGAATCTCAAGGCTGCCGAGCGCAGCCGCCAACTCGGAGGGTCGCACGCCACCCGTTCCACGATCTCATAAAGCGCCGCGCGTCACGATGCATGAAATTCCGATCGTTACGCCGTATCGGCTCGACCTTACGGTAAGCGCGCTTCGCCGCATGAAAACGAACCTGGTGGACGTCTACACATCAGACGGCCGCTATCTGCGCGCGCTCGAGGGTTTGGCCGGGCCAGTCATCGTGAGTGTCACGCAGCGGCGCGCCGATGCGCTGGTGGTCTCCGTAAGCGGGAGCGCCGGAGATACCAGGCGGGCGCTCGCGAGCGTGCGCCGGATACTCGGCCTCGACCGCGATCTTGCAGATTTTTATCGGCATGCGCGGGCGATCCCCTGGCTGGTTCGGCTTGCTCGAAGCATGCGCGGCCTCAGGCCGCCACGGTATCCCGCACTGTTCGAGGCGTGCGCCAACGCGGTTCTATTTCAGCAAGTCAGTCTCCATGCGGCGAGCGCGATCATGCGCCGTCTGATTCTCGCCCTCAGCACGAAGGTCGCTTACGACGGCGTGCCTCTCGCCGTGTTTCCGAGCGTGGAGGGATTCCTCGCTGCCGACGATGGCGTGGTCCGCGCCGCGGGCCTGAGCGCCAGGAAGCTCACGACCCTTCGGCGCGTAGGAGAAGCGATCGTTACCGGGGCAATCAGCGAGGCGATGCTGGAGGAGTGTTCGAGCATCGATGCCTCCCTTCTACTCCGCGGCATCAAGGGCGTCGGGCCATGGACGGCTGCGGTGATTTTGCTGCGCGGGCTCGGCCGACTGGATATCTTCCCCGGCAACGACAGCAGCGTCGCCGCGAATCTCGCGCTCGTCGCGGGTGAGAGCGTGAACGTCGGGCCCGTGGTCGAACGGCTGGGATCGCAGTGCGGCATGCTGTACTTCTGTCTGCTGCTCGCGCGTTTGGAGGCTCGCGGCGAGATCGGTCGTGCGTCCGACGTCGCGAGGTAGGGGCTCGCTCCCCGTGCCATCCACGCTTCCTTCACGCTCCGGTGGTGAGATGTTGGCCAGCTCGCCGAAGTACGCGTGATCCTCGCGCGAACGACCTCATCGGTTCACTTCGCCAGGAGTGCTCCAATTTCGACGCCTCGCCTCTGCGCCCAGCGCGATCCGAGCTCCTCCAGCTGGGCGGACGTGAGGATCTGGCTCGCCATCGGGAACAGGGCGTGCTCCTCGTGTCCGAAATGGTGACGCACGGTCTCCACGAGGCGGAGCACCGTACGTTGCGGATCCGGGCGACCTGCCTCTCCTGCGGGCGCGAGGATCTGCCCGAGCAGCGACTCGATCGCCCGGTGCTCGGAGCGCATCGCCTCGACCGGTCCGGTCGGCATTCGACCGCTCGCGACGAGGGCTTCGAACAGCAATTCGTCCTCGAGACCGGCATGGTTCTCGATCGCCTCGGCGAGCGCAAAGGTCGCGGCGCCGAGCTTCTCTTCCGAATACTTAGGCGCGGTCAGTCGCAGCACTTCGAGCTGATGGAGCAGTGCCCCGTGTTCTCCCAACAGCGCACAAAGGATGTTCAACGGCTTCTCCTCCGAAATTTGCATTCTGGGCGGAGACCCGAGCACCACCGCGCCCGGTTCGATCTTCCGCCCTCGCGGGCCGTCAGGGGCGAGTCAAACCGAAGTGCCCGTAGTTCTGGGAGATGAAGCTCCGCCACTTTGCCGGCACTTCCTCCTCCGGGAAGATCGCCTGCACCGGGCAGGCGTCGACGCAGAGGCCGCAGTCGATGCACTCCTCGGGATGGATGAAGAGCATCTCGAGATCTTCGCCTTTGCCGTAGATGCAGTCGACCGGACAGACGTCGACGCAGGCGGTGTCCTTGACGCCGATGCACGGCTCGGTGATGGTGTGGGGCATTGCGCGGGTCCCGGGTTCAGGCGGCCGCGAGCCGGGGGAAGAGAACGTTGTTCTCGAGGTGAATGTGGTGATGGAGATCGGTCTCGAGCGCCTCCAACCCGTGCCAGAGCGCGCTCCAGGTGTTGCAGGCGCCGTCGGGAAGGCGGAAGTCGTCGGTCAAGGCGCGAATCTCCCCCAGCAGGCGACCCACTTCCGTATGGTCGTCGCGGAACGAGGCGACCGCCGGGGCGGCTTCGACGCCACGCTCGAGAATCGGCGGAAAGAGCTCCGCCTCCTCGCTGTCCATGTGCTGCGTGAGGTCGGCTTCGAGTGCCAGAAAGGCTGCCTGGAGCGCCGGCAGCCGCACCGGCTCGCGCTCGCCGTGGACACTGGCGACCTTGCGCACCATCGCTTCGAGGCGCGGCAGCTCTTCGCGCAGGGGCGCATGGTAGGCAGTCAGGAGATGCCGCACGAGCTCATCGAGGGGCGCCTCGTTCCAGCCTTCGCCGGGAGCGGGGGTGGCGGCAAGTGCCGCAGCGATCTCGGCGACGAGAGCCTCGGGGTCGAGACCGCGCCGCGCGCAAACCTCGACGAGGGGAATGCCGCCGCCGCAGCAGAAATCGATGCGGTGACGAGCGAAGACGCGGGTGGCGAGGGGGAAGCTGGCGGCGATCTCGCCGACACGCGATTGCGGAGTGATTTCCATGGCAGTGACTCCTCTGGTGCGGAAGGTTCAGGTGGTGACGGGGTGGATCCGGCCGGAGGCGGATGCGGGTTGGCGCTTGGGGCGCGGCGCGGCAGCGACGGCGTAAGTACACGAGGTGTCGCCGTCCGGCATGAACTGGGTGCGCACGAGCGGTCTTCCCAGGAGCTCTTCGACCAGCTTCATCTCGGCCCGGCAGGGAAGATGCGTGACGGCGACCAGGTCGCGCAGCGGGCAGTGGCAGAGACGAAGCCGGATCGGCTCGCCGCCCTCGAGCGCCGCCTCGGCGAGGAATCCTTCCTGCGACAACGAACGAGCGATCTCATTCAGACGCTCGCCTGCGCCCAGGACCTTCAGGGGACCCGCGAGGATTGCTCGCTTGGCGTCGGTGCGAGCGACGAAGAACTCCTCCAACCGTTCCGGGTGCTCGCTCTCGAGAAGGTAGCGGGCGAGCTCGGCCAGCATCTCGCCCTCGCGACGCGGAAAGAGCGCCTCGCCCTGAGCGCTCAACCGATAGAGCACGTGCGGGCGGCCGGGGCCCCGGCGGCGCACGCCGGAGCGTTCGATCAGCTGTTGTGCGGCGAGCGATTCGAGATGACTCCTCACCGTCTCGCGCGCCACTTCGATTCCGGTCTCGAGCTCGGCGAGCGTGGCCTCGCCGCGGCGCTTCAGGAGCTCGAGGAGCGTCCGCTGGCTGGCGCCGAGCCCGGGTCCGTGGAGATCATCCATGGACACACCCTACCCTCCGCTATAATTGGTTGTCAAGCTTGTTATACTGACAATGCTGTCAACTGAGGGCTCGCTGACTCGACCCTCCAAAGCCAAGGAGAAGACCATGAAGACCAAGCGACGCTTCGCGACCGCGACTGTCACCGTGGCAGCCTTCCTCTTCGGGTTTCTGGCTATCGCCGGTGGCGCTTGGGCCCACTGCGACACCACCCAGGGACCCGTCGTCGCCGACGCCAGAATCGCCTTGGACCGGGGTGACATCACGCCGGTCCTGAAGTGGCTGAAACCCGACAGCGAAACCGAAGTGCGGGCCGCCTTCCAACACGCCCTCGAGGTTCGAGCGCTGAGCCCCGAAGCGCAGCACCTCGCTGATCGCTATTTCTTCGAGACCCTGGTGCGTGTCCACCGGGCGGGCGAAGGCGCGCCGTACACCGGCCTCAAGGACGTCGCTCCCGAGGCCATCATCCAGGCGTCGGACAAGGCGCTCGCGTCGGCCTCCGTCGATGAGCTGGTCCAGACCGTCACGGCGGCCGCTGCCGACGGAATTCGTGATCGCTTCGCGCGCGCCCACGCGGCGCGGCAGCAGGCCGACCGCAGCGTGGCGCAGGGCCGCGAGTATGTGGAGGCCTACGTCGAGCTGACACACTACGTCGAACGGCTCTACGGCACCGCCACCTCGACCGGCGCTCATGCGACTCCCGAGGCCACCTCGTCGCACGCCGAAATTCACTGAAGCGCCCGGGCCGCCGCCGTAGAAGCGGCTGGCTCCTCATCGGCAGGCACCTCATCGGCAGCCCTCATCGTCGGGCCGATCGGCAGGCGACCCGCGAAGATCAAGACCGGCGAGCTCTCCATACAGAACCGCTTCAGGCGCAGCTGCTCGGCAGGCTGTCCGGCTGTGCCTGGGGGCGTTTCACCAATCAGTGCGAATGCGCGGGCTTCGCCTCGGGCGGCTGCGCGTAGCCCGGGAAACGGTGGGCAGCGTAGTGCGCATGGCAGCCGACGCAACTCTCCGTCAACTTGTAGAAGTAGATCGGCACGAGAGGCGCCCGGTGTTCGCGCGCGGCATCGGCTA
>JBGARM010000132.1:7476-7943 GCA_044230215.1 Thermoanaerobaculia bacterium
GAAACGCCGCGGGGAGCATCCGTTCAAGCTCCTCCCGTTGGGCGTCGGTGAGCTTCTGCGCCAGCACGTAGCCGGCGCGCATGCGCTCGGCAAGGCGTGCGGTCGCCTCCGCGTCGCCGGAGACGATGGCCGGTACGAGCTCGAGCATCGCGCCCTGGAGCGCCACCATCTCGTCACGGAACAGCCCGCGCAGCTCCGGCGAGAGCTGCTGCATCGGTCCCGCCGGCGCGGTCGTCGGGGCGGTGGAAAGAGCGGCGGGAGGAGCGGACACCGGGTGCTCGTGCGACTGGGCGCCGGCGGCGACGGTACCGGCGACCAGCAGCGCGAGGAACAGATACCCGGGAGCGTTGAGAGCGTTGGGAGCCTTGGGACCCTTGCGGGCCTGGACCATTCGGCGAATCATGGAAATCTCCTTGTGAACCTGCATGGATTCAGGACTTCCGCGCCATCCGCCTGCGCCCGGCGGT
>JBGARM010000133.1:0-3417 GCA_044230215.1 Thermoanaerobaculia bacterium
CTCTGCGCTCGCTGGCCGGCCAGGAACGAAATGCCTTGGTCGAGCAGTCCGCCGCCACTTGAGCGATCTTGCACCCCGCGCGCCGCGGCGATCGACTGGCGGATTGCGTTGATCTGCGCTTCCGTCGTGCTCGGCCGGCCGATCTGCGCCAGCTGCCGCCGGCTCTCGAACTCCGTCGCCCGGCGGACGTTGCCGAAATAGTCGGCGCGATCGACGACGACCGTCGAGTAATCGCGCCAGGTCTCGGGGTAGCCGATCTTGTCGCGCATCGCGGCGAGCTTCTCGAGCGCCTTGGCCTTCGTCGGCTCGCTCATCCAGTCAAGCGCCTTCACCCGCTCGCCCATCGCGTCGCGGATGCCGCGCACCATCGCCGCGGCCGCGGCCCGCGTCTCCGGCGTGAACAGGCGCTCGACGAAGACCTTGCCGAGCGCCTCGCCGAGGTCGCGATCGACCGCCTCGACGCAGACCTGCCAGCGCGCCGGCGGCTCGGGGATGCCGCGCAGCGTCTTGCCGTAGAAGTCGAAGTCCGCCTCGCGATAGGGCGCCGAGAGGTGCTCGGCTGCGTCGCGCAGCAGCGCCCAGCGCAGGTAGGTCCGCAGATCGGCGACCGGGCGCTTGGCGAGAATTGTCTGCACGGCCTTGAGGAACTCCGGCTCGTGGACATCGACGACGAAGCCGGCGGCTTCGGCGGCGACGCCGCTCGCGGCGAAGTACTCCTTCCACGGGAAGGCCGGCGTCAACTTCTGCAGCGCCGCGAAGGGCATCCGGTGATAGACCTTGCGCGGGTCGCGCCGGTCGACGCGCGACAGCGAGGCCTTCGCGAGATCGGTCTCGACCGCGAGGACGATCGCCGCGCTTTCGGCGGCCCACTCCGGCGTCTCGCCCATCAGCCGGAAGTTCCGCGCCGTGTGCTCGACGTACTGGGTGCGGAGCGCCACCGAGGCGGCGTCCGTCTTCAGGTAGTAGTCGCGATCCGGCAGCCCGAGGCCGCCGGCGTTCACCGCCGCGATACGCTGCGTGGCGTCGCCCGGATCCTGCTCGCTGCCGAAGCCGAAGAGCAGGCCCCGACCGCGTCCCTGGAGGTGCAGCCGGGCGAGGAGCGGCGCCAGAGCCTGGGCGTCCTTCAACTGGCCGATCGCCGTCATGTCGGCGCGGATCGGGTTCAGGGCGGCCTTGTCGATCGCCGCGAGGTTCATGCAGGCGCCGAAGTAGTCGCCGAGCTGACGCATTTCGGCGTTCTCGGTCTGCGGATTCTGCGCTGCCTCTTCGAGCAGACCCCAGAGGTACTGCTGGTTCTCGTTGTAGAGCTTGCCGTAGACGCTCCAGCGCGACTTGTCGGCTGGCAGCGGATTGAGCGTTCGCCAACCGTTGCAGGAGTAGGCGTAGAAGTCGACACAAGGGTCGACCGACCGGTCCATGAAGGCGGGTTCGAGGCTCGGCGTATAGGGCAGCGCGGCGAGAGGAGCGACGCCCGCGGCGGCAGCGAGCTCCGGCGCAGCCGAGGCCGGAGCCGCGAGAGCCGTCGGGGTGACCGGAACAGGCGGCGCCGGCTGAGCCCGGACTGCCAGGGGGGCGAGCGCGCAGAGCGCGCCGAGCGTCACGAGAGAAAAGCGGATCGAGCGGCTCCCGGCGTCGCGCATCAGCTTGCCGCCTTGACGGTGAAGCCGACCGCGACGTTGTCCCAGTGCATCTCGACCCGGTCGGAAGCGACGACGTACTCGAGCGTCTCCACCATGGCGTGCGCCGCCGGCTTGACGGTGACGCGCAGCGCGTCGCTCGCCGGGTCGTGCTTGAAGGCGCCCCACTGCTCGGCCACCTTGTTGAAGACCACCGTCCAGTCGCCCTCGGTCGGAATCAGGAAGAGAGCGTAGCGGCCGGCGGCGAGCGCCTGGCCTTCGATCAGGACGTTCTTGTCGAAGGAGATCGTCGTCGCCTCGTCGGCTCCGGCCCGCCAGACCTGGCCGTAGGGCACCAGCGAACCGAAGATCTTGCGGCCGCCGACGTTCGGGCGGCCGAACTCGAGGACGACCTGCGCGCCGCCCGTGGAGCCCTCCACCCTGCCGTTCTTGCTCTTGCGCTCCTTGTCGTCGCCGCGCGCCGCCCAGCCCGCCCCAGCCAGGGCGAACAGTCCGAGCAGCATCCAGCAGGTCATCGTCTTCGTTCGCATTGCCTCTTCCTCCATCTCGATCGCCCCCGGAGCGGGCGCGGTGCGGGGGGCCCGTCGCGGGCGCCCGAAAAAACAAGCTTACCGAAAGCCAAGGGTCGCGGCAGGCCGGCCGCAGCGCGGTGCTATCGTCCGCCTTCGGCACGGCAGGCGCGCGGTGCGGGTTGTCCCGATCTGCCGCGGCGCTGCGTATCGGTACTCATATGACCTCCTCCGACTTCAACGCCACCGTCGCCGCGCCGATCTCTCCGCCCGCTGCACCTCTGCCGCCGGCGAATCTGGTTCGGGTCGCCTCCTGGCCGACCGAGAAACCCCTCTTCGTGCTCGTCCTGCTCCTTTCGCTGGGACTCTGGGCGGTGCTGGCGATCTCGATCATCGGCCTGGCCTACGTCGCGCTCATCGGACTCTTCCTCTTCTTCGTCCACCTCGCCTTCGTCACCCACCTGCGCGGCAGCGCCGTGCGGCTGGGACCGGCCCAGTTTCCCGAGCTCCACGCCCGCGTCCAGGAGCTTGCCCGCGCCGCCGGACTCCCGCGCGAGCCCGAGGCGTACTTGCTCGAGTCCGGCGGCAGCCTCAACGCGATGGCGACGAAGTTCTTCCGCGGCCGCATGATCGTGCTGTTCTCGGACCTCCTCGACGCCTGCGGCGACGATTCGGCGGCGCGCGACATGGTGATCGGTCACGAGATCGGCCACCTCAAGGCGGGACACCTCGACCATCTCTTGCTGACCGGGCCCGGCCGTCTCATGCCGTTCCTGGGTGCCGCCTACTCGCGCGCCTGCGAGCGCACCTCGGACCGCTGGGGGGCGGCCCTGTGCGGCGATCCCGCAGGGGCCGTGCGCGGCCTGGCCGTTCTCGCTGCCGGCGGCAGTCATGCGAAGCGGATGAACCTGCAGGCCTTCGTCGCCCAGCGGCGCGATCTCGACACCGGCTGGATGACCCTCGGCAGCTGGCTCTCCGCCTACCCGCCGCTCTCCGAACGGGTCGAGCTCCTCGCCCCGGCGCTCGCCACCGGCCTGCCCGCCAACAGCCGCGGGCCGCAGCGTGCCGCCGGCCTTCTCGCCGTGCTCGTCGTCGTGCCGACCCTGGCCTTCGCCGCCGCCGGCTGGTCGCGCCGCGTGCTGTGGTTTCCGCTGTCGCAACAGGCGCTGCACGTACTGCCCATGCTGTTCGGCATGCAGCTGGTGATGCTGGTGACGCGCATGGTCAGCGGCGGCGAGTTTCCTGGCGTGCTGTGGTTCCTCTCCAGCTTC
>JBGARM010000133.1:3427-7865 GCA_044230215.1 Thermoanaerobaculia bacterium
ATGTCGAAGCTCGCGGGCATGCGGGACGTCGCGCAACTCGGCCGCGTGTCGGACCCGGTGGCGGCGCCCTTGATCAGCGACCCGTCAGCGGTGAACGCGGCACGCCTGCAGGTCGCCGCCGATCTCGAAGCGCTCGCCGCCGTCCTGCGCGAGCACCACGCCAAGACCGGCAAGCTGCCGGAGTTCGAGTCGGAGGTCGGCACCCTATGGGCGAGCTATCGCGGCGACGTCGCATACCCCACCGACCCGTTCACCGGCGCAGGCTACAACTGGGTCCTGACCGACGGGCCGTCCGGCATCCTCTACTCGGCCGGACCCGACGGCGAAACGGCGACCGACGACGACATCGACTACGTCGTGGCTCCGGACTCCGAGGCGTCGTCCTGAGAAGGCTCCTGCTCCTCGCTCTGGCGATGACCACCGGGTGCGCAGCACTCCGACCGGCGACGGTGCCGTTGCGCACCGTCGATCTGGCGCGCAGCGCCGGGGCCGCCGGCGGACGGTGCCTCGCCGTGCTGCTCCCCGGCCGCCTGGATGAGCCGGAGAAGTTCCGCGAGGCCGGCTTCGTCCGCGCGGTCGAGAGCCGCCGCCTCCGGCTCGACCTCGTCGCCGTCGACGCGCACCTCGGCTACTACCGCGCCCGCACCGTGGTCGACCGGCTGCGGGAGGACGTCATCGCCCCCGCCCGCGCTGCCGGCTACACCACGATCTGGATCGCCGGACCGTCGCTCGGCGGCCTGGGGAGCCTCCTCTACTTGCGCGACCACCCCGAAGACCTCGCCGGCGTCTTCGCCATCGCCCCCTATCTCGGCGAATCCTCCGTCATCGAGGAGATCGAGCGCGCCGGTGGCCCGAGGCAATGGCGCCCGCCGGCGGCGTTGGCGGAGAACGACCTCGGCAGAGAGCTCTGGAGCTGGCTCGGCCCGTGGGCCGGCGCGGCGCAGCCCGAACCTCCGATCCCGCTCCACCTCGGCTGGGGAACCGCCGACGGTTTCGACCGCGCGAACCGGATGCTCGCCGCGCTTCTGCCGCCCGAGCGCGTCTACACCGCTCCCGGCGGCCACGACTGGAAGGTCTGGGAGCGTCTGTGGGAGGAATTCCTCGACCGGACGATGGCCACCGGAAGCTGCGCGGCGTCGGCAGCGACGCCAGCGGCAGCCGCGCCGTAGCTCCCTACTGCGCAGCCTGCCGCAGGCCGTCGACGAAGACCGCCTCGGCGCGCGCGGCGAGCTCCTTGGTGCGCTCCCAGGCGGCGTCGGCGCGAGCGCGCAACGCCGCAGCCGCCTGCCGGTCGGCAAGCCCCGGCAGGTTGATGCAGACGTTCTGATACGCCCCGGAGGCCGCCGCGCGCGCCATCGCCGCGCCGGTGCCGGCATCGGAGAGCGAGGCCTGAAGGCCGATGGCGCCGATCTCGAGGCAGAGCTCGACGATCTCCGGGCAGGCCTCGAGGGTGCCCAACGGGATCTCGATCGTGGCGATGGTGGCGACGATCATCGCGGCGTCGCGGGCGGCGCGCTCCGCGTCGGTCTCCTTCGGCATGCGCATCGCCGCGAGGAAGTCGTCGAACGCCGCGGTGTCGGCATCGACGGCGGCGAGCAGGCGGTCCTTGATCTCCTGCCCGCGCACCGCGATGCGCTCGAGCGCCGCCTGCTTCGCTTCGAAGCCGCGCTTGGGATGGGACAGATTCGCCACCATCGCCGCGAGGCCGGCGGCGAGCGCGCCGGCGTAGGCCGCGACCGAACCGCCGCCGGGAGCCGGAGAATCCGACGAGAGCTCGTCGGCGAAGCCGCCGAGCGTCATGCCGACGAGCGGCGCCGCCGCTGACAGCCGCGCTTCGATAATCGCCGTCCGCGCGTCGAACGGCTTGACCTCGGAGAGGCCCAGGGTGCGCACCGCGACATGGACGAGGGCGTTCTCCGGCACGCCGGTCGAACGGCCCATGCGTGCGAGGTAGTGCCGGCCGGCGGCGAGCAGCACCGACCGCGGCACGAGGCCGACGAGCTCCGAGCCGGTCACCCGCAGGCCGTGCGCCCGCGCGCGCTCGTCGCAGGTGTCGAAGACGACGTGGAGCGGCGTCGCGTCGAGGTCGGTGACGTTGATCGAAATCTGCGCGCAGCCGAACTCGGGAATCGTCCAGCCGACGGCCTTGATGCCGGCGAGCAGGCCCGGATCCCAGATCTCGGCGCCGGCGGCGTCTTTCACGGGCTTCCCTGCGGCGTCGAGGCGCTTCCTGCCCTTCTCGCGGATATCGAAGGCGATGCGGGTCGCCAATCGCTTGTCCACGGTGTTCAGGTTGACGTTGTAGGCGACCAGGAACGCGCGCGCGCCGATGACCGAGGCACCGGCGCGCGGCACGAGCGTCGCCGGGCCGAAATCGGGCTGCCAGGCCGGATCGGCGAGCTTCGCCGCCAGGCCTTCGTACTCGCCGGTGCGGATGTCGGCGAGATTGCGCCGCGCGGGCGAGGAGGCGGCATTCTCGTAGAGGTAGACCGGGATCCCGAGCTCGCGCCCGACGCGCTCGCCGAGGCGGCGCGCGAGCTCGACGCACTCGGCCATCGTCACGCCCGCGACCGGCACGAATGGAACCACATCCACCGCGCCGATGCGCGAGTGGGCGCCATGGTGGGTCGTCATGTCGATGCGCGCGAGCGCCGCGACCATCAGCTGGAACGCCCCTTCGAGCACCGCTTCCGGCTCGCCGACGAAGGTGATCACCGTGCGGTTGGTCTCGGCGCCGGGATCGACGTCCAGCACCGTCACGCCGGGCACCGCCGCCGCCTTCGCCACCGCCTCGTACACCTCGGGGCGCCGCCCCTCGGAGATGTTCGGAACACATTCGACAACGCGCATACAGCCCCCTCTCGGTTCGACGGGAATGGTAACAGTCGCAGCGAGGCCCGTAGATGGTGGATCTCGAGACTCGGCGATTCGCTTCATCGGCGCGGCCCGACGTCTCCCGATGCGGGGGATCCTGCGCTTCTCAGGCGCTCGTGGGCCCCTCTCCTCCCATCTCGCGCCCTGCGATGCTCGAATCCCCCGCAACGGGAGCCGCCGGGCTGAGACAACGAGAGAGAGGAGGATTCGATAGTCTCTCGTCTCGCGGACCCGATCGCCCGCGCCCTGGAGAGTTCTCAATGCGCAGTGCTGTCGTCCTTCTCGTCTTTACTGGAGCTTTTTCTGCCGTCGCGCTCGCTGCCGACGCTCCGGTCGCGACGCGCATGCCTGCAGGCCTCGTCCCCGATCTCACCCAGCCGATCGACGCCGACGCCACGGCGCGCATCCGCAAGTACACGACCGCTCCGGACTTCAACTCGCCGCTAACCGATTATCTGCCGGCGTCGGCGACCGTGCCGGCGCCGCAGGCGGTGCTCGGCGACGTCGCGGGCGCGCCGGGCATCCTCCCCTATTCGGCGGACGTCCATCGCTACTTCCGCCTGCTGGCGGCGGCGACGAAGCGGGTTCAGGTCTACACCATCGGCACCAGCGAGGAGGGGCGCGAGCGCATCGTGGTGGCGATAAGTTCCGAGGAGAACCTGGCGAAGTCGGAGGAGAACCGGGCGCGCCTCGCCCAGCTCGCCGATCCCCGCACGATCGGACTCGACGACACCCGCGCCGCGGAGCTGGTCGCGGCGAGCGTGCCGGTCTACTACATCACCGGCGCCATCCACTCGCCCGAGACCGGCTCGCCCACGGCGCTGATGGAGCTCGCCTATCGCCTGGCGGTCGACGAGAGCGCCTACGTGCGGACGATTCGCGCCAACCTCATCACCCTCATCACGCCGGTGGTCGAGGTCGACGGCCGCGACCGCATGGTCGATGTCTACCGCTGGCACCTCGCCCACCCGGACGCCGCCTGGCCGCGCCTCGCCTACTGGGGGCACTACGTCGCCCACGACAACAATCGCGACGCCATGGGGCTTACCCTGTCGCTGTCGCGCAACGTCCTCGACACCCATCTCGCCTGGCACGGTCAGGTGCTGCACGACCTCCACGAGTCGGTGCCGTTCCTCTACGACAACACCGTCGGCGACGGCCCTTACAACGCCTGGGTCGATCCCCTGCTGACCAACGAGTGGCAGCTCTTCGGTTGGACCAATGTCGCCGAGATGACCAAGCTCGGCATGCCGGGCGTTTTCACCCACGGCGAGTTCGACACCTGGAGCCCCGGCTACCTGATGTTCATGGCGGCGATGCACAACTCGATCAGCCGCCTCTACGAGACCTTCGGCAACGGCGGCGCCGACACCGAGATGCGCGAGCTCTCCCCCGATCAGTACTCGCGCACCTGGTACCGCCAGGACCCGCCCTGGCCGCGCGTCGAGTGGTCGCAGCGCAACAACAACAACTACATCCAGACGGGGCTGCTGGTCTCGCTCGCCTTCGCGGCGGAGAATCGCGCCCAGCTGCTGACCAACTTCTACGCCAAGAGCCGGCGCTC
>JBGARM010000134.1:0-7859 GCA_044230215.1 Thermoanaerobaculia bacterium
CATGGGAGTCGCCCGCGGCGCCTCGTTCTTCCACACCGGCATCGACGACGAGGCCATTCAGCGCCGCATCGTGACCGGCGTCGCCGTACGCTTCTGACCGTCGCTCTCGCCCTCTTACCCCGCTTTTTCGCGTCCCGCTCCTGCGCTGTGAACCTGCGCCCGCAGGAAGAGCTCCGCCGCCGCTCATTCAATTTCCTGAATGCAGTTCAAATTTCCGCGGCATTCCAGCATAAACTCTTCCAAAAAGGCTACTTATTCGTGCCGCCGACCATGTCCGGATGGCATGGAAACTGCTATTTCGGATTGCTCGTGGAAATGTTGGAACCGGATGTCTGAACTTCTGCACCTGCGCCGTCTCGCCACCCTCCTCCTGCTCGCGGCCACCGCCGGGCTGGCGGTGCTGGGAGCGCGCGGCTTCGAGCAGAAGCTCGAGACCTTTCAGCCGCTCGGCTTCCAGGCGACGCCCGCCGCCGATCACTGGGAGGTGGGGGCAGTCGATCCGCTGTTCGAGTCGGCGCTCGAGCCCGGCGACCGCATCGTCCTGGTCAACGGCGCCGAGGTCAGCCAGATGCCGCGGCTGGCCGCCCTGCTGCGCGAGGCGCCGGTGGCGCAACTCGTCGTGCTGCGCCACGAGCACTTGGAGACCGTCGAGTACCACCGCCCACCGCTCGATCTCGACGCGCCCTATCTGATCCTGGCGCTCATCGGTTGCGCCTATGCGGCGATCGGCCTGTTCGTCATCTGGCGTTCGAGCGCCACCGCCGGCGGCCCGCTGTTCTACCTCTGGTGCCTGGTCTCCGCGGTGCTGTACGTCTATTCGCCGGTCTTTCCGCCCGATGCACTCGGCCGCTGGATCTATTTCTTCGACGAGGCCGCGCGGCTGCTTCTGCCGCCGCTCACCCTGCAGCTCTTCCTGTCGATTCCGCGGCCGCTGGCTGCGACCGCCGCAACCCGCCGGCGCTGGATGCCGTTCCTCTACCTGCCGGCCGCGGTCCTGACGCTCTTCCAGGCCGACCTCGTCTGGGCGAACGGCTCCTGGGTGGTCGGCCCGCCGAGCGCCGGGCTGCTCCGGGCCCTCGATCGTGTCGAGCTCGTGCACCTGCTGTTCTTCGCCGCGCTGTCGGTGGTCGTGCTGGCGCGACGGCTCACGGCGCTGCGCGACTGGGAGCAGCAGCGCCAGCTCCTCTGGCTGCTCGTCGGCATGGTCGCCGGCTACCTGCCGTTCTTCCTCTTTCACGGCCTGCCGGCGATTCTCGGGCTCGAGCTGCCCGAGTCGCTCTCGGCGCTCGCCGTGCTGCCGCTCGCCTGCGTGCCGTTCGCCTTCGCCTGGGCGGTGCTGCGCTACCGCCTCTGGGACCTGGGCGTCATGGTCCGCAACGGGCTCTCCTACGCCCTGACGCTGATCTTCGGCCTGACGACCTTCTCGCTGATCGATCTCGCGGTGCGGCGCTCGATGCCGGTCGGCCTCGGTTTCACCCGCGACCTGCTGACCTTCATCGGCGGCATTCTCGCGGTCGGGCTGGTCGTGCCCACCCACCGCGGCATCCATGGCGTGCTCGAGCGCCTGCAGTACGGCCGCACTTTCGGGCATCGCCGCGGCCTGCAGCGCGTGGCGCAGGACCTGCTGCAGGAGCGCGACCTCGACCGGCTCTGTCAGGTGATGCTCTCCGAGGTCGAGCAGGCGCTCGATCTCGAGCGCGCCAACCTCCTCCTCCTGCAGGGTCCGGCCCTCGTGCCGGTGCGCCCCCACGCCGGGCTGCCGCGCGCCGTGGCGCTCGCGACGCTGCGCGACGGGCTGTGGGAGGGCGAGTTCGAGACCCTCTCGCCGATCGGCCTGCCGGGCGAGTCGGCGACCGCCGAGCAGCAGCTCTACACCGCCGGCTACCGCTACGCCTTCCCGCTGCTGGTGCGCGGGCAGAAGATCGGTCTGGCGCTCGCCTCGCTGCGGCGCGACCGGCTGCCGATGTCGACCGAAGACGTCGAGATCGTCCGCGCGCTGCTCGATCAGGCGGCGCTCGCCATCGAGAACGCCCAGCTTCTGGACCAGGTCCACCGCCAGCTGGCACGCGTGACCTCGCTGCAGCGCCACAACGAAGAGATCCTCGAGTCGTCGCCGGCGGGTATCGTGGTGCTCGCCGCCGACGGTACGGTGGCCTCGGCCAATCTCGCCTTCGCGGCGATCGCCGGACGCGCGCGCAGCGAGCTCCTCGGGGTGCGCCTGCTCGACCTCTTCCCGATCGAGGCGCTGCCGGAACCCGGCTCGGGGATCCGCCAGCTGTCCTACGAAGACGCGAGCGGCGCCCAGCGCCACCTGCAACTGACCGCCGCTCCGCTCGCCGCCGACCTCGCCGAAGCCGGGGCCGCGCGCGCCGACCGCGTCCTCGTCGTGCAGGACGTCTCCGAGCGCGTGGCGATGGAGCGCGCCCTGCGCGAGCAGGACCGCCTCGCCTCGCTGGGCGTCCTCGCCGCCGGCGTCGCGCACGAGGTCAACACGCCGCTCACCGGCATCTCGAGCTACGCCCAGATGTTGCTCGCCGATACCGACGCCTCCGACCCGCGGCGCGAGCTGCTGCAGAAGGTCGAGCGCCAGACCTTCCGCGCCTCGCGCATCGTCAACGGCCTGCTCGAGTTCGCGCGCAAGCGCGATCACGAGAGCGGCCCGGTCGAGCTGCCGGCGCTCCTGCGCGAGACCGTCGATCTCCTGCACGAGCGCCTGCTGGCGCGCGGCGTCGCGATCGAGTGGAGCCTGCCCGCCGAGATCCCGGCGATCGCCGGCTCCGAAGGCGAGCTGCAGCAGGTGTTCACCAATCTCCTGCTCAACGCCATCGACGCCGCGCCCGAACGCGGCGCGAAGATCGAGATCGCCGTCGAGGTCGCGCCCGCCGCCGGGCGAGAGCCCTCGGGTGCAACCAGCGGCGTGCGCGTGCGTATAGAGGACAACGGCTCCGGGATCGAGGCGCAGCACGTGGCAAAGGTCTTCGAGCCGTTCTACACCACGAAGACGGGCAAAGGGGGCACCGGCTTGGGTCTGGCGATCAGTCGCAGCATCGTCGAGCAGCACGGCGGGAGGATTCGGGTCGAGAGCGACGGCAGGGATCTGGGTTGCCGGTTCGTCGTCGACCTGCCGACGAGCGGCAACGGCTCGACCCCCGCCATCGCGCGAGATCGCGGATGACGAACATCCTCGTCGTCGACGACGAAGAGGTGCTGCAGGACGTCCTCGGCACGCTGCTGCGCCGGGAGGGTTTCCGGCCGATCGCCGCCCGCACCGGCGAGGAGGCGCTGCTCGTCGCCGAGCGCGAGCCGATCGACCTGGTGCTGCTCGACCTGATGCTCCCCGGCATGTCGGGGATGGAAGTGCTCAAGCAGCTGCGCGCACGCGACCCCGAACAGGTGGTGATCGTCGTCACCGCCTACTCCTCGATCGAGAGCGCCATCGAGGCGATGCGTGTCGGCGCGTTCCACTACATCCCGAAGCCGTTCAAGAACGAGGAGGTCCTGCTCACCATCCGCAAGGGCCTCGAGCAGCGCCGCCTGACGAGCGAGAACCGATCGCTCAAGCAGGAGCTCGAGAAGCGCTACGGCCTCGACAAGATCATCGGCAAGAGCGCGCCGATGCAGCAGGTCTTCGACCTGATCCGCCTCGCCGCGCCTTCGAAGAGCAACATGCTCATCCTCGGCGAGAGCGGCACCGGCAAGGAGCTGGTCGCCAAGGCCCTGCATCATCACAGCCGGCGGACTTCGGGCCCGTTCGTCACCGTCAACTCGGGCTCGATGCCGCACGACCTGCTCGAGAGCACCCTTTTCGGCCACGTCAAAGGCGCCTTCACCGGCGCGGTCGCCGCCAAGAAAGGGCTGTTCGAGGCCGCCAACAACGGCTCGATCTTCTTCGACGAGATCGGCAACATTCCGATGGAGACCCAGGCGAAGCTCCTGCGCGTCATCCAGGAGAAAGAGTTCATGCGCCTGGGCGGCGTCGACACGATCAAGGTCGACGTGCGCCTGATCGCCGCCACCAACGCCGACATCGAAGCCCTGGTGCGACGCGGCGAGTTCCGCGAGGATCTCTACTACCGCCTGAACGTCATCACGCTGCAGCTGCCGCCGCTGCGCGACCGCAGCGAGGACATCCCGCTGCTGGCGAAGCACTTCCTGCGCACCTATGCCGAAGAGAACGGCAAGCCGATGACCAGCATCTCGCCGGCGGCCTTCGAGCTGCTCCTGGACTACCGCTGGCCGGGCAACGTCCGCGAGCTCGAGAACGCGATCGAGCGCGCCGTCGTGCTGTCCTCGGGCGAGACGCTCGAGGTGGACCTCCTGCCGCCGGCGGTGCGCTCCGGCGGGGGCAACGGCAGCGGCGCGAGCCTCGGGCTTCCCGCCCCGCCGAACGGCGCCGGCCTGCCGTCCGGCTCGTTCTGGGACGCGGTTTCGACCTACGAGCGCCAGTTGGTGATCGCGGCGCTGCAGAGCGCCGGCGGCGTCCAGAAGCGCGCCGCGGAGCTCCTCCAGATCAAGCCGACGACGCTGCACGAGATGATGAAGCGGCTGGGCGTGAACGCCGAAGTCACCGCCCCGACCTCGTAAACCCCTCGATTCAAGGGAATTAACCGGTCCCCTTGGCGGTTGGAGGCACTATCCGCTAAAATCAGCGGTCCGCGCGCGATTGGCCGCGTGCGTAAGTCCCAAAGTCAGGAAGGCGTCGCATGAAGACTGGCATCCATCCGGAACTTCACATGGTCACCGCGGTCTGTGCCTGCGGGAACACCTTCGAAACGCATTCGACGAAGAAGGAGCTGCGGCTCGAGATCTGCAGCGCCTGCCACCCCTTCTTCACCGGCAAGCAGAAGCTGATCGACACCGCCGGCCGCGTCGAGCGCTTCAACCGGCGCTACACGAAGTCCGCCTAGCCAGCCCGCGCGCAGATTCCGACCCCGGGTCGCCACCGTCTTCTGCGGTCGGCTCCCGGGGTTTTGATTTTGCGCCCGGCACGGACCTGGACTGCGTGAGGCTCCCATGATCGATCGCCTGCTCGCCCTCGAAGCGTCGCACGCCGAGCTCACCGCGCGGCTCGCCCTGCCGGAGGTCCACTCCGACCCCAAGGCGGTGCGCGAGATCAGCAAGGCGCTGGCCGAGATCGATCCGATCGTCACCCTCTTCCGCCGCTTCCGCGACCTCGGGCGTGAGCTCGCAGAGGCGCAGGAGCTCGCCGCGACGGGCGAAGCGAGCGGCGATGCCGAGCTCCAGGCGATGGCCGACTCCGAGGTGACGACCCTCGTCGCGCAGCGCGAAGCGCTCGACCGCGAGATCAAGCAGGCGCTCGTCCCCAAGGACCCGAACGACAGCCGGAACGTCGTGCTCGAGATCCGCGCCGGGACCGGCGGCGACGAGGCCTCGCTCTTCGCCGCCGAGCTCTTCCGCATGTACAGCCGCTACGCCGAGCGCCGCGGCTGGCGGGTCGAGGTCATCGACCTCTCGGAGTCGGAGGCCGGCGGCGTCAAGGAGGTCTCGGCGATCATCGAGGGCCAGGGCGCCTACAGCAAGCTCAAGCACGAGGGGGGCACGCATCGCGTGCAACGCGTGCCGCAGACCGAGGCGTCGGGACGGATCCATACTTCGGCCGCCACCGTCGCCGTGCTGCCCGAAGCCGACGACGTCGAGGTCGAGGTGCACGAGAAGGACCTCCGCGTCGACCGCTTCTGCGCCTCCGGCCCGGGCGGCCAGGGAGTCAACACCACTTACTCTGCCGTGCGTCTGACCCACCTGCCGACCGGCCTGGTCGTCTCCTGCCAGGACGAGCGCAGCCAGATCAAGAACCGTGAGAAGGCGATGCGGGTGCTGAAGGCGCGCCTCTACGACCTCGAGCGCGAGAAGGCCGATTCGGCGATGTCGGCCGAACGCCGCAAGATGGTGGGCTCCGGTGACCGCTCGGAGAAGATCCGCACCTACAACTTCCCGCAGAACCGGATCACCGACCATCGCATCGGCCTCACCCTGCACCAGCTGCCGGCGGTGCTGGGCGGCGACCTCGATCCGCTCCTCCATCCGCTGGTCGAGTACTTCCAGGCGCAGAAGATGGACGAGGCGGCGAGGAGCAGCACCACCGCCTGAAGCTTCGCCGCCGTCGCCGCTTTCGGCGGTTCAGGCCGCCGCGGCCTCGCGCTTCGGTTCGTCGTAGACGATCGCCACCAGGGCGGCGAGAATGAGGGCGCCGGCGACCACCACCCGGCTGCTCACCGGCTCGTCGACGATCCACCAGCCCAGCAGGACCGCGACGATCGGATTGACGAAGGCATAGGTCGAGACCACCGTCGGCCGCGCGTTACGCAGCAGGTAGGCATAGGCGGTGAAGGCGACGATCGAGCCGAAGACCACCAGATAGGCGAACGCCCAGAGCGCCGGCGCCGTGACCTTCGCCGGCTCGAACGCGGTCCATTCGCCGCGCGCCCCGCCGAGCAGGGCGAGCAGCCCGCCGCCGGCGAGCATCTGGCTGCCGGTGGCGATCCACGGCGACTCCGGCAGTTTCGCCCGCGTCGAGTAGAGCGAGCCCAACGCCCAGAAGAACGAGGCGAGAACGACCGCGAGCGCCCCGCCGATGTCGATGCCGCTCGCCCCGAAGCCGCCCTCCGAGCCCCCGCCGACCAGCACGAAGACCCCGGCGAGACCGATGGCGATGCCGGCAAAGGTGCGGATCCCCGGCCGCCGGGCGCGCGAGAAGAACGGCACCAGGAGCGCAATCCAGAAAGGCTCGGTGGCGATGAGCAGCGCCGCGATGCCGGACGGAATGCGATGCTCCGCCCAGACGACGAGGCCGTTGCCACCGACGAGCAGGAGGGCGCCGATCACCACGATCGGCAGCAGCGTTTTCGCCTCCGGCCGCCTGCCGCCGCGCAGCCGCCCCCAGCCGTAGAGCAGCGCGCCGGCGACGAGATACCGCGCCCCCGCCATCGAGAACGTCGGCAGCGACGTGATGGCGAAGCGGATCGCGAGGTAGGTCGAGCCCCAGACGAGATAGACCGCGAGCAGCGCCGCGAGGGTGCGGCCCCGGAACAGGCTCCGGCCGTCGAAGGTCGTCATGGAACCCCCAGCGGGCCGGCCTCGGCAACCTGGACGGGAACCGGAACCGGCAGCTCGAGCCCTTCCTTGACCGTGCCGAGCGCGATCGTCGTCCGTGTCCGGCGGATGGCGGGAAAGGCGCCGAGCTCCTCCTGCAGGAAGCGGCCGAGATCGCCGGTCGAGGCGCAGCGCACCTTCAGCAGATAGCAGTCCTCGCCGGCGATGTGGTGCACCTCCTGCACCTGAGGGAGGAGCGCCAGTTGGGCGCCGGTGGTCCCTTCTGTCAGCCGGTCGTCGACCTGCACCGAAATGAACGCCAGGAGCCCCCGGCCGAGAGCTTCCGGGTCGAGCCGGGCGTGATAGCCGCGCAGGACGCCGCGCTGTTCGAGCTTGCGAATGCGTTCGTGCACCGCCGAGGCGGCAAGACCCACCCGGCGGGAGATCTCGGCGTTGCCGACCCGGGCGTCGGCCTGCAGCAGCGACAGAATCTGGAGGTCGATTTCGTCCATAACGCGGAAATTCTACGATAATTCCGTTGATTCGTCTACAAATGTCGCACACATACGTCATATCCACTGATTTTTCGCCGACTTCATGACGCCTGTCGCTTCCATCCCGGCGACCATAAGATCCTCCGGTGGCGACGATCTGCGAGCTCCTGGGGAACGGTCGGCGGGCCCTCGCCGCCGCCGGGATCGCTCAGCCGGGACGGGAGGCGGCGCTGCTGCTGGGCGCGCTGCTCGGCCTCAGCGAAGCGCAGATCCGTGCTCGCGATGACCTCGAGGTCGAGGCACCGCTCGCCGCCC
>JBGARM010000135.1:0-7825 GCA_044230215.1 Thermoanaerobaculia bacterium
GGTCCGGCTGCGCCAGATCGAAGCGCTCTTGCGGCGCCAGCCGGCGCTCCTACTCGAGGCGTTCGACCGCCAGGAGGCGGTGCGCTCGACCCAGATCGCCTACCGCAACAAGCTCGCCGAAGGACTGCGGCTGCTCGACGAGCTCTCCGTGCTGCGCAAGCGGACGGCGGCCGACGTGCAGAGCTACCGCTATCAGGACCTGACCTTCCGCATCGCGAGGAACGACGCGCTCCAGAAGTACAAGGCGCAGTTCGACCTCGCGGCGCGCTACACCTATCTCGCCGCGGCGGCCTACGACTACGAAACCAACCTGCTCGGCTCGGCCGGCGCGGCGGGTCAGGAGTTCTTCACCGACATCGTGCGCCACAGCAGCCTCGGCGAGGTGCTCGACGGCCAGCCGGCGGTAGGTTCGCGCGGCCTCGCCGATCCGCTCGGCCGGATGAAGGCCAACTTCGACGTCCTCAAGGGACAGCTCGGCTTCAACAACCCGCAGACCGAGACCAACCGGTTCTCGCTGCGCGGCGAGCTGCTGCGCATGCGCGACAGCTCCGACGAGGCCTGGCGCCAGGTGCTGCGCGAGAACTGGGTCGACGACCTCTGGTCGCTGCCCGAATTCCGGCGCCTGGCGCGGCCGTTCGCACCCCAGGGGTCGGAACCTGAGCCGGCGCTGGTGTTGCGCTTCCGCACCACGGTCACTTCGGGTCTCAACTTCTTCGGCTGGCCGTTGGGTGGCCAGGACTCGACCTACGATTCGAGCCGCTTCGCCACCAAGGTACGTTCCGTCGGGCTCTGGTTCGAGAACTACGACGTCAGCGGACTCTCCAACACGCCGCGCGTCTACCTGATCCCCGCCGGAGCCGACGTGCTGCGGTCGCCCAACCCGTCCGACTTCACGACCCGCGAATGGAACGTGGTCGACCAGGTCGTGCCGGTGCCGTTTCCGGTCGGCGAGATCGATCTGCAGAATCCCGATTGGATCCCGCTCAACGACTCGCTCTCGGGCGCTCTCGGGGCGAGCCGGCGGTTCGCGCGCTTCCGCGCCTACCACGACGCCGGCTTCAACGTCGGTCAGATGACCGTCGACAGCCGGCTGATCGGGCGCTCGGTGTGGAACAACGAGTGGATCCTGATCATCCCCGGGGAGACGCTGAAGGGACCCACGCTCGCCGACAAGCTGGCGGGCCTCGAAACCTTCCTGAACACGGTCTCCGACGTGAAGCTCTTCTTCCAGACCTACTCCTATCCGGGGAACTGAGGGGCGCCATGAGAACACCTCGTCCGATCGCTCTTGCTTCCCTTCTCCTCCTCGCCTCGCCGCTCGCGGCCGAGTTGCCGGCGCCCGACCACGTCCTGTTCGGCACGGCGACCCGCGACGGCCTGCTGGTCGAGTCCGGCGTCGTCGAAGTCCGGTTGGGATCGGCTGCGGAGCCGATCACGGTCTATCCGATCGGCACGGTCCTCGCCTACGGCGAGCGTTTCGTGCTGCGCCTGCCGATGGACGTGCGCGAGCCGCGGCGGCCGGGCACCGCGCGCGCCGGCGAGGAGGCGCGGATCTACCTCGACGGCGTGCTCGCGGGCTGTACCCAGGTGGGCGACTCCGGCGCGGCGCAGGAGGTGGACATCGACACCTCGTTCGACGACAACCCGGAGATGTGGATCGTCGACGCCGATCCGGCGACGGCCGGCGGGGCGCCGGACGCCAGCCTGCCCGAGGGCGGGCCGGGGACGATCCAGACGCTGAATCTGGTCGTGCGGCTGTCGCGGGCGGTGACCTACGACGTCGTCGTCGACTGGGCGACGGCGAACGGCACGGCGACCGGCGGGCCGGCGTCGCCGGCCGACTACCTCGCCGCCGCGGGCTCGGTGACGATCCCGGAGGGGGAGGTCGAGGGCTTCATCGCTCTCGCGGTCTTCGGTGACGATCTCGCCGAGAGCGACGAGACGTTCACGGTGACGCTGTCCAACCCGCACACTTTCGCCCCGCCGTCGCCGTGCGACGCCGCGAGCGGCGTCGTGCTGAAGTCCGGCGAGTCGGTCGCGACCGTCGTCATCGCCGCCGACGACAGCCGGCAGGCGGTGCGCGTCGCCGACACCCGGATCCTCGAGGGCGACGGCGGCGCTCCGGTGTTCGCGCGCCTGCTGATCACCGCCGATCTCGAAGTGCCGCAGGACCTCGCCCAGGCGGTGCTGGCGGTCGACTACCAGACGGCCGACGGCACGGCCGTCGCCGGCAGCGACTACGAGGCGACGAGCGGCACGGCGCTCATCGACACAGCGGTCTCCTGCCCCGAGGTCGGCAAGCCGTGCGCGGAGGTGCTGGTCCCGATCCTCCCGGACAACGAGGCGGAGGGTCCGGAGACCTTCTACCTCGACCTGCTGACGCCGCCGGATCCAGGTCAGGCCGGATTCGAGATTCTCGACGGCCAAGCCGTCGCGACGATCTCGACCGACGAGACCTTCCTCTACTACGTCGAGGCGGAGCTCGAGGGCAGCGACTGCACTGGCTGCCTGCGCGGACCGCTCGGCGGGGCGATGAGCCCGGACGGGCTGCACCTCTACGTCGCCGCCGGGCTCGACAACACCCTGTCGGCGTTCGAGCGCGACGTCGTGAGCGGCCGGCTGGAGCATCTCGAGAACCAGGTCGACAACCAGAACGGCGTGGACGGCCTCGAAGGGGTTCAGGCGGCGGCGGTCAGTCCGGATGGGCAGAATCTCTACACCGCCGGTTTCCTCGAAGACCAGATCGCCATTTTCGACCGCGACGCCGGCACCGGTCTCTTGACCTGGACCGGTCTCGCCGATCGCGCCGGGGCGGCGCTCAACGGACCGACCGCGCTGGCGGTGAGCCCGGACGGTCTCCACCTCTATGCTGCGGCGAAGCTCGGCAACGCGATCGAGTGCTTCAGCCGCGATGCCGGCACCGGTGAGCTCACCCATTTCGCGACCCTGGCGGACAGCCAGGTGCTGCCGGGCGGCGGCCACCTCGACGGACTCCTCGAGCCGCGGGCGCTCGTGGTCTCGCCCGACGGAGTCCATCTCTATGCCGTCTCCGCCGTCGACTCGGCGGTGACGATCTTCGCGCGCAACCCTGCGACCGGCGTGCTGACCTACCTCGGCTTCGTGCGCGACGCCACCGGTAATCCGCCGATCGATGGCCTGAACGGCGCCACCGCGCTCGCCTTCTCGCCCGACGGCCTGCACCTCTACGTGGCAGGGGAGCTCGACGACGCCATCGCCGTCTTCCGGCGCGATCCGGCGACCGGTCTGCTCACCTTCCTCCACCGCCGGCGGGACGGGCTCGGCGGCGTCACCGGGCTCGACCGCGTGACGGCGGTCGCGGTCTCGCGCGACGGCGGCTACGTCTTCGGCGCCAGCCGGGACGGCAACGCGATCACGGTCTTCCGCCGCGACGACAATCCGGCCAGCCCGACGTTCGGCCGCCTGCTCGACTTCATCGAGGCGCGGGTCGACGGTGACCCCGACCCGAACGGCGTCGGGACACCGCCGCTCGTGCCGGAGATCGACGGCCTCGCCGGCGGGCTCGGGCTCGTCGTGTCGCCGGAGGCCGACGGACGCCACGTCTACGTCATCGGCAACATCGACGACGGCGTCGCGGTCTTCCACAAGGACCTCGTCGCGCCTGACCTGCCGGCGTTCGATGCCCCCACGCCGAGCGGGCATCTGCCCGGTGTCTGGTCGAACGACCCGAACCTCGAGGTCGGATTCCGCAGTCACGAGGATGCGTTCGGCGTCGGCCTCGCCGGCTATCCGCTGCTCTTCGACCAGGCGGCCGCCACCGCTCTCGGCACGACGCTCGACCAGCTGCACGATTCTCTGGTCGATCCGCAGGTCGCCGCGACGGCGCTCGCCGACGGCGCGCAGCACTACTTCCACGTGCGCGCCTGCGACGGCGCGGATAACTGCAGCCCGACGGCGCACCAGGGGCCGTTCCTCATCGACACGGTCGACCCGACCCTGGTCACCGGCCTCCTGTCGACGAGCCACACGGTATCGACGCCGTCGAACCTGCCGGAGCTGACGATGGTCTGGACGCCGGCGAGCGATGCCGCGAGCGGCGTCGCTGGCTACGCCTTCGCTGTCGATGCCGATCCCGCCGGGACCTGCTCCGAGGCGCAGAATCTCGGCGCCGTGAGCACGGTGACGACGGCGCCGCTCGTGTCGGGCACCTGGTACTTCCACATCTGCACGCTGGACGTGGCCGGCAACTGGACGGCGGGCGTCGTCTCGGCGGGCCCCTATCTCATCGACCTCGTGCCGCCGACCGTAGGCGAGCTGCGCAGCGTGCCGCACACCGGCGATCCCCAGCTGCTCCCGGGCGAGACGACCGCAGAGAGCCTGACCCGCCTGATCGTCAACTTCGACGAGCCCATGGTCGGCGCGGTCGAAGTCGCGAACTACCATCTCTTCTCGGCCGGGGGAAACGGCCTGCTCGAATCGGCCGGCTGCGGCGCAGCGTCGGGCGACGACGAGGTCATCCCGATCGGCCTGCCGGAGTTCGATGCCGGCGATCAGGCGACGACGCTCCCGGTCGGCGCACCGCGCTCGTTGCCGGCCGGCGCCTACCGCCTCGTCGCCTGTTCGTCGGCGTTGCTCGGCGACCTCGCGGGCAACACCCTCGACGGCGACGGCAACGGCGTGGGCGGTGACGACTACGGCCTCGATTTCGCGGTGAGCGCCTCGAACCTGCTGGTGAACCCGAACTTCGACAGCTCGATCGACGGATGGGTGAGCGGGACGCCCGGGAATCTCACCCGCCTCGGCGAGGACTCCGATCTCGAGCCGACCTCGGGCGCCTTGACCTTCGTGACCAACCTGGCGACGCCGATGAGCCTGGGCCAGTGCATCCCCGTTCTGTCCGGAACCCAGCTGGAGATCGGCGGGCGGGTGCGGATCGAGAGTACGAGCCCGACCCAGCCGGCGATCTACGGCGTGGCCCAGTTCCACTCCGGCACGGCGTGCACCACGCCGATCGGAGCGGCGCAGCCGACGCCGGCGGTGACCGGCGACTCAGCCGGGGGCTGGGAAGCTCTCCCGGCCACCGCCGTCACGGCGCCGCTGGGGGCGCGGAGCGCCCTCATCGGCCTTGTGGTCGACGACAACGGCACCCTGATGCTGCAGGAGGCCCTTTTCGACTCTCTCTTCGCCAGGGGCCCGGCGCCGTTCTACAGCGACGGCTTCGAGAGCGGCGACACTTCGCGGTGGAGCGCCACCGTCACGCCGCCATGACAGACCAGGTCCGCTCTCGCCTCCGGGTCGTCGGCGTCGCCCCGATCGCGCGCGAGGCGCGCGATCGGGCGCTGCAGCCGTAGGGCGGCGCAGGCCCCGGCAGACGCGCCCGTCCGCCGCGGCACAAGGAGCGTAGAGTGAGGTGTGAGGCTCCTGCGCTCCCTCCGGCTCGCCCCGCGAATTCGCCGCCTGGCGGCCCTGTCGCTCGCCGTCTACCTGATCGGAGTCCCTGCCATGGCCATCGAAGAGCCGCGCTACGACGTCGTCGAGAAGCTGGGCGACGTCGAGATTCGTTCTTACGCCGCCGTGGTGCTGGCCGAAACCGAGGTCGAAGGGACTTTCGACGGGGTGAGCAACGCCGCTTTCCGCCGGCTCGCCGGTTACATCTTCGGCGGTAACCGGGCTCCCGGCGCGACGGGGGAGAAAAGGAAGATCGACATGACCGCTCCGGTCGGGATGCGACCGGCCGGGAACGCGAAGATCGACATGACCGCTCCGGTCGGAATGCGCCCCGCGGCGCCTTCCGGCGGCACGGCGCCGGCCGCGGCGGGCGCGGAGCGCTGGGTGATGTCGTTCACGATGCCGAGCGCCTGGACCCTGGCGACCCTGCCCGAGCCGGTCGACCCGCGCGTGACCCTGCGCCAAGCGCCGCCGCGCCAGGTCGCCGTGCTGCGTTTCTCGGGGCTGTGGAGCGACGCCCGGTTCGCGGAGCACGAGCGTCTGTTGCGCGCCCAGCTCGCGACGAGCGGCTGGCAGGTCGCCGGCCCGGCTGAGTCGATGCGCTACGACCCCCCCTGGACGCTCTGGTTCCTGCGCCGCAACGAGGTCGCCCTGCCGGTGGCTCGCGCCGCCAACTGACCGGCAGGTCGGCAGCGACAGGAGGACAACTTCGGCGGTCTCTTTTCGTATCAGAATGGATACCGACCCCGGCGGCGAGCCGGACTGGAAAGGAACTCCTCGTGAACCTCAAGACTTCCGGCCGGGCCCGTGCGGTGCTTCCCCTGTTGCTTCTTCCCTTGTTTCTTTCGTTACTGCTGGCGTTCGTCGGCCCGTCGCAGGCCGCCCAGAAAACCTCCGGTCCGCTCGACGGCTTCCTTTCCTCGGTGAAGCGGACGACGCTGCCCAACGGCCTGACGCTGCTGGTGCGCGAGCAGCCGGGGACGGGGGTGGTGGCGATCAACACCTGGGTGAAGGCGGGCTACTTCAACGAGCCGGACGAAGTCGCCGGCATGGCCCACCTCTTCGAGCACATGTTCTTCAAGGGCTCGAAGAAGTTCCCCGGCGCCGAGCAGATTTCGCAGGAGCTCGCCGCAGTCGGCGGCGACACCAACGCCGGCACGATCTACGACTCGACCAACTACTACTTCGTGCTGCCGACCGAGGGCTTCCCGCGCGCCCTGGAGATCATGGCCGACGCGATCGCCAACCCGCTCTTCGACGCCGGCGAGCTCGACCGCGAGTCCGAAGTGGTCATCGAGGAGTCGAATCGCAAGCTCGACAATCCGCCGGCGCTGTCGATCGAGCGGATGCTCGCGGTTTCCTATACCCAGCACCGGATCAAGCGCTGGCGGATCGGCTCGAACGAGGTGTTGCGCAATATCCAACGCGACAACCTGCTGCAGTTCTTCCGCACCCTCTACCTGCCGCAGAACATGATCCTGTCGATCGCCGGCGACGTGAAGGCGGCCGACGTCGAGAAGGCGGTCGCCGCCACCTTCGGCAAGCTCGCGACCGCCGGCTTCGACAAGCAGCGCGGCCCGAAGGAGCCGGCGCAGACCGCGTTCCGCTTCGGCAGCTCGACCGGCGACCTGAAGCAGGGCTACTCCGTGATGGGCTGGCACACCCAGGGAATCGGCGGCGACGCCGAGCTGGCGCTCGACCTCGCGGCGCAGATCCTCGGCGGCGGCCGCTCTTCGCGCTTCTTCCGCCACGTGATCGGCCCCGACGCGGCGGCCACCGCCACCGCATTCCACCAGCAGTTCGACGATGTCGGCGACCTCCTCGTGCAGACCTCGTTCGACGAGTCGCGGCGCGCCGAGGTCGACCGAAGGGTGCTCGCCGAGATCGAGCGCCTCAAGGTCCATGGGCCGACCGACTACGAGCTCGCCCTGGCCAAGAATTCTCTGCGTGCGCAGGTGGTCCTTGGTCTGGAGGATGCGGTGGGGCAGGCGCAGGCGCTGGCGGAAGCCGAGGCCAGGAAGAGCTACCGCTTCCTCGGCGAGCGCCTGGCCGCGCTCGACCGGGTGACGGCGGAGGAGGTCCGCGACGCGGCGCGACGGTTCCTCACGGTGCAGGGTTTGACGCTTTATCACTACGCGCCCAATGGAACGCCGGCGCTCGACCGCGCCGCCGCCCTGGCGCAGGTCGAAGCGGCCGTTGCAACGGTGCCCCCCGCCGAGTCGCCGATTGCCCTGCCGGTCGCCTTCTCCGCCGCGGCACCGGCGGCGAGCGATCGACCGGCAACCGAGATGCAGCTCGCGAGCGGCGCGCGACTCGTGGTTCGCGAGCGCCCCGGAGCGCCGTCCGTCGCCATCGGGCTCTATCTTGCCGGCGGTCGCGCCGCCGAAGCGTCGGCCAA
>JBGARM010000136.1:0-7824 GCA_044230215.1 Thermoanaerobaculia bacterium
GGGCGGCCCGGCTCCGTCCGCACCGCGGGCTTCGCCGGGACGGCCGGCCTGCCGGCGAACGACGTGCGGGAGCTCACCTCCGGCGGCGAGGACCTGCTGCTCGTCGCCGTTCCCGACGGCGCCCTGCCGGAGGTCGCCGCCACGCTGGCGCGCCGGCCGCAAGCCGCGGTGGCGCTGCACGTCTCCGGCGCCGCCCCGGCCACGGCGCTCGCGCCGCTCGGCGCTGCCGGCTCGGCGATCGGCGGGCTCCATCCGCTGCGCGCCTTCGCGGCGCCCGAGGCCGCTGTCGAGGAGGCTGCGGGGGTCTTCTTCGCTCTCGACGGAGATCCGCCGGCGATCGTCCTCGGCCGGCGCCTCGCAGCGGCGTTCGGCGGCAGCGCGGCGGTCGTCCCAGCCGAGCAGCGCCCGCTCTATCACCTCGTCGCGACCTTGATGGCCGGCGCCGTGACGACCGTCGTCGCCGTGGCGGCGGAGATCGCCGCCCGTTCCGGGCTGCCGGACGAGGTGCGCCCGGGCTTCTCCAGGCTGGCGACAGACGCCCTGGCCAACGCGCTGGCGCTCGCCGATCCGGCCGCGGGAATCACCGGCCCGGCGGCGCGCGGCGATCAGGCGACCCTCCTCCTCGAGCTCGCCGCCCTGGAGCGCAGCACTCCGCAGGCGGTGCCGGTCGTCGTCGCCCTGGCGCGCGAGAGCCTGCGACAGCGCGCCCGTCTTTCCGCTCCCGATCGGCCCCGACAGGCTCTGGCCGATCTCCTCGCCAACGCGGAACTCCTTGACCTGACGAAAGATCGGGTGCTAACTTCGACGCCCAAGCCGTCAGGCTGAGACCATGGTCTTCTTCAACTACAGCACGATGCAGATGGCTGCGAAGGTGGTGTACTACGGCCCCGGTCTGTGCGGTAAGACGACCAACCTGCAGTTCATCTACGGCCACACCTCGACAGACAGCCGCGGCGAGATGGTCTCGCTCGAGACCGAGACCGACCGCACCCTGTTCTTCGATCTCCTGCCGATCGACGTCGGCTCGATCGCCGGTTTCAATACCCGCATTCAGCTCTACACCGTGCCGGGGCAGGTCTTCTACAACACGACCCGCAAGCTCGTGCTCAAGGGAGTCGACGGCGTCGTCTTCGTCGCCGACTCGCAGAGGCCGATGCTCCAGGCGAACCTCGAATCGCTCAAGAACCTCCAGATCAATCTGGAGGAGATGAACCTCACCGTCGACACCATGCCGATCGTGCTGCAGTACAACAAGCGCGATCTGCCGGACGTCTGCTCGATCGAGGAGATGGAAAAGGCCCTGAACCCGCACGGCTGGCCGAGCTTCGCCGCCTCCGCGGTGACCGGCCAGGGCGTGTTCGAAACCCTCAAGGGAATCTCGAAGCTGACCCTGCTGAATCTCAAGAAGCGCCTCAGCAAGCCGGACTCGCAATCCCATCCGCAGGCGAAGATCACCGCCATGCAGGCTCCGCAGCGCCCAGCGACGCCGCCGGCCGCGACGCCGGCGCGCCCGGCTTCTCCGGTCGGGGCGGCGCCATCGCAGGCCTCGGGACCCCAGGTGATGCCGGACCTCGGCGCAGCGCCCGACTTCGCGCCGGCGGCCCCCGCGGCTGTGGCTGCGCCGCAGGCTCTGCCGGCTTCGCCGACGGTCCCGCCGGCGAAGCCCGCCGTCGGCGCCCCGGCCTCCAGGACCGCGCCGCTCTCTCCCGCCGCCAAACACAAGACGACCCAGGTCGACGTGCTCGCCGAGCTGGAGAAGATCCGCCGCCAGGCCATGCATTCGCCGTCCGGCGCCGCTCCACCGGTCCGCCCCCCGGCCGCGCCGCTGCGTCCGCCCGCCTCGACCTCGATCGCCGCCGCAGGCGCGGCGGTCGGAGCCGGCGGTTCGAGCGCCCACCCGAAGTACCCGGTGCTCAACGGCAAGGGCGAGATTCATCGCTCGGTCGAGCTGACCCTGAAGCGCGGCGAGTTCACCCGCGCGCGACGCTTCCTGCTCAATCTCCGCATCGAGGACGAGGACCGCCAGGTCGTCGACGCGATCCGCGATCTGCCGATCGAGATCCAGGACGCCAAGACCCTCGAGCGCGTCCTGCTGCAGCTGAACGTCGCCATCAAGTCCAAGGACTGACTCCCGCCGCGAGCGCGGCACGCCTTCGGTCGGGGCGGAAATTCGCCGGCCCGGCCTGCGTTAGAGTGTTCGTATGCGTTGCCCCTTCTGCGGAACGAGTCAGGACCGGGTCGTCGATTCGCGCGAGAGCCGGGAAGGCGTGACGATCCGCCGCCGGCGCGAGTGCCTGGCCTGTCATCGCCGATTCACCACCTACGAGAAGGTCGAGGAGATCGCCTACCGGGTGGTCAAGAACGACGGCTCGCGCGAGGACTTCGACCGCGGCAAGCTCCTCAAGGGTCTCGAAAAGGCCTGCGAGAAGCGGCCGGTGTCGCTGCGCCAGCTGGAGGAGATCGTCGACGCCGCCGAGAGCCTGCTGACCGAGCAGGAGGATCGCGAGCTCTCGACCAGCGAGATCGGCGCCTTCGCGATGGAGCGCCTGCGCGAGCTGGACCAGGTGGCCTATGTCCGCTTCGCCTCGGTCTACCGCCGGTTCGAGGATGTGGGCGAGTTCATGGACGAGCTGAAGACGCTGCTCAAGAAGAAAGGCACTGCATGAAGTCGCGGGAAACCCCGCAGGACGACGCCATCCGGCTGCCCGACATCCTGCCGGTGCTGCCGCTCAAGGACGCCGTTCTCTATCCGTTCATCATCGTTCCGCTCTCGCTCGGCCGGGAGAGCTCGATCCGCGCCGTCGACCAGTCGCTGGCGGAGAACCGCATGGTGCTGCTGGTGGCGCAGCGCGACGCCAAGATCGAAGAGCCTGAGCAGGCCGATCTCTACCCGGTTGGCACCGCGGCCTCGATCATGCGCATGCTGAAGCTGCCGGACGGCCGCATCCGCCTGCTCGTCCAGGGGGTGGCCCGGGTCCGCCTGGAGCACCTCTCGCGCGCCGACGACTTTCCCCAGGCGCGCATACGGCCGATCGCCGAAGTGCCGGCCGAACCGGGCTCCCTCGCCACCCAGGCGCTGGTGCGCTCGGCCAAGGAGAGCATGGACCGCATCGTCGGCCTGGGCAAGGGCGTCTCCCCCGAGGTGCTGGTCCTGGTCGCCAATCTCGAGGATCCGGGGCGGCTCGCCGATCTGATCGCGAGCAATCTCGAGCTCGCCATTCCCGACGCGCAGCGGGTGCTCGAGATGATCGACGGCACCGAGCGCCTCAAGATGGTCACTGATTTCATGCTGCGCGAGATCCAGCTGCTGACGATGCAGCAGGAGATCTCCTCGCAGGCGCGCGGCGAGATCGACCGCAGCCAGCGCGAGTACTTCCTGCGCCAGCAGCTGCGCACCATCCAGCTCGAGCTCGGCGAGGAGAACGAGCTCGCCGAGGAGGTCGCCCGGTACCGCGCTCTCGCCGAGGAGAAGCAACTTCCGGACGAGGCCAAGGAGGAGCTCGAGCGGCAGATCCGACGCCTCGAGCGCGGCCATCCCGACAGCGCCGAGGCCGCCGTGCAGCGCACCTACCTCGACTGGCTCACCGGCCTGCCGTGGCAGGCGATGAGCGCCGACAATCTCGACCTCGCGCACGCCAGGAGGATCCTCGACGAGGATCACTGGGACCTCGAGAAGATCAAGGAGCGCATCCTCGAGTTCCTGGCGGTGCGCAAGCTCAAGGCCAACGCCCGCGGGCCGATACTCTGCTTCGTCGGACCGCCTGGCGTCGGCAAGACGTCGCTCGGCCGGTCGATCGCGCGCGCCATGGGGAGGAAGTTCGTGCGCCTCTCGCTCGGCGGCGTCCGTGACGAGGCCGAGATCCGCGGCCACCGGCGGACCTACGTCGGCGCCCTGCCCGGGCGGATTCTCCAGGGTCTGCATCAGGCCGGCACGGGGAACCCGGTCTTCATGCTCGACGAGATCGACAAGATCGGCGCCGACTTCCGTGGCGACCCGAGCTCGGCGCTGCTCGAGGTGCTCGACCCCGAGCAGAACTGGAACTTCCGCGATCACTACCTGGGGGTCGCCTACGACCTCTCGCGCGTCCTGTTCGTCACCACGGCGAACCTGCTCGAGCCGATCCAGCCGGCGTTCCTCGACCGCATGGAAGTGCTGCGCCTCTCGGGCTACACCGTCGAGGAGAAGCTGGCGATCGCCAAGCGCCATCTGCTGCCCAAGACGCTCGCCGACAACGGCCTCACCGACGCCCACCTCGCGTGGAGCGACGGTGCCCTGCGGCGCACCATTGCCGGCTACACGCGCGAGGCCGGGCTGCGCGGCCTCGAGCGCGAGATGGCCAGCGTCTGCCGCAAAGTGGCGATCACCGTCGCCGGCGGCAAGACGCGGCGCGTGACGATCGGGCCGCGCACGATCGAGAAGTATCTCGGACAACCGAAGCACACCAGCGAGGATCTGCTCGAGCGCGACCGGGTCGGCGTCGCCACCGGGCTCGCCTGGACCGCCGCCGGCGGCGAGCTGATGTTCATCGAGGTGCTGGCGACTCCGGGCAAGGGGCAGCTCGTCCTCACCGGCCAGCTGGGCGAAGTGATGAAGGAGTCGGCGCAGGCAGCGCTCTCGTTCACCCGCGACTGGGCGGCGCGCCACGGCCATTCGGCCGACTTCTTCACCCAGAACGACCTGCACGTGCACGTGCCGGCGGGCGCCATCCCCAAGGACGGCCCCTCCGCCGGCATCACCATCGCCTCCGCCCTGGTGTCGACGCTCACCGGCAGGAAGATCGACCGCCGGCTGGCGATGACCGGCGAGATCACTCTGCGCGGCGAAGTGATGGCGATCGGCGGTCTCAAGGAGAAGCTCCTCGCCGCCCAGGCTGCCGGCATCCGCTCGGTCGTGCTGCCCAAGCTCAATCGGCGCGACCTCATCGAGATTCCGCCGACCGCCTACAAGGGGCTCGCGCTGCACACGGTCGAGTCGATGGACGATGTCCTCGAGCGCGTCCTGCTGCCCGCCGGGCGGTCGGCGCCGAAGAAGAGAGTCGCGGTGCGGCGCCCCGCTCGCGAAACCGGGGCGCGCAGACGGTGAGCCCGGCGCCATCCGAGGAGAGCCTGGTCGCCTGGCTTCGGACGCTCACCTCGCGCGGCGGTACGCTCATCGGCGACGACGCGGCAACCCTGCCTTCCGGTGCGGTCGTCACCGTCGACCAACAGATCGAAGGAGTGCACTTCCCGGCCGGCCTGCCTCCGCCCATGGTCGCGCGCCGCCTGCTGGCGGTCAATCTCTCCGACATCGCAGCCTCGGGGGCCCGCCCGCGCCATGCCTTCCTCGCTCTCGCCGCGCCGCGCGGCTTCGATCACCGCGGCTTCTTCCGCGCCCTGGTGCGCGCCTGCGAAGAGCACGGCGTCGCTCTCGCCGGCGGCGACCTCGCGACGGCGCCGCAACTCCACCTCTCCCTCACCCTGATCGGCGAGCGCCGCAGAAGCGACGCGACGCTGGCGCGCGATCGCGCGCTACCCGGACAGATTCTCTGGCTCGGCGGGACGATCGGCGAGTCGGCGTTGGGTTGCGAACTCCTGCGTCGTGGCGCGCATGCGCGCGGCAGCGGCATCGTCCTGCCAGCATTTTTCTCGGTAAAGGGAGGATTGCGGACTGCCGCCGTCCGCGCCGTGCGCCGGCACCTGCTCCCGACGCCGCAGCTCGAGCTCGGGCGCTGGCTCGCCTCTCGCGGTCGCGGCGCCAACATTGCGGCGATCGACGTCTCGGACGGACTGGCGAAGGATCTTCACCGCCTCTGCACCGCGAGCGGAGTCGGCGCGCGCCTGGACGGCGGCGCCCTGCGGAAGGCGGTGCCGCCGCGTCTTTCGGAGCTTGCAGCGCGGCTCAACGTCGATCCACGCCGATGGGTCGAGAGCGGCGGGGAGGACTACGTCCTGCTTTTTACCTTACCGAGAACAACGACTCCTCCGAGAAAATTCGGCGCGCTCGCGATCGGCTCCATTTCGCGAACCTCCGGTGTCTTCATCGACGATTCGGACGCCGCCCCCGCGAGCCGCCGCAGGCGGCTCGCCAAGAGCGGGTGGGATCACCTCGGCGATACGAAAGATCTCAGCGGTGGCCGAGCGTCCGCCGCCGCGGGTCGAGGCGGTCGATCAGAGCGTCGCCGAGGAAGTTGAGCGCCACCACCGCGAAGACGATGGCCAGGCCCGGGAACAGGGTGAGATGCGGCGCGTCGAGCAGGTGGCTCCGCCCGGCGTTGATCATCGCCCCCCAGGAGGGCGTCGGCGGCTGAATTCCCAGGCCGAGAAACGACAGACTGGCTTCGGCGAGAATCGCCCCCGCGAGGCCCAGACTGGCCTGCACCAGCACGAGCGGCAGCACGTTCGGGATCAGGTGGACGAGGATGAGGCGCGGCAGCGAGACTCCTCCGGCGCGCGCCGCGAGCACGAACTCCTGCTCCTTGAGCTGCAGGATCTGGCCGCGCACCAGCCGCGCCGTCCCCACCCAGCCGATCGCCACCAGCGCCAGGATGACGTGCGAGAGCGCCGGGCCGAGTACCGCCACCAGCGCGATCGCCAGCAGAATGCCGGGGAAGGCGAGGAAGACGTCGAGCAGCCGCATGAGCAGGGTGTCGATGCGGCCGCCGAGGGTGCCGGCGAGCGAGCCGACCAGGAGGCCGATCAGGGTCGCCGATCCAACGACGGTGAAGCCGACCAGCATCGAGACGCGGGCGCCCCAGAGAAGCCGGGCGAGGATGTCCCGGCCGAGCTCGTCGAGCCCGAACAGGTGGACGCGCGACGGACTCTCGAGGCGATGCTCGAGATCCTGGTCGACCGGGCTGTGCGGCGCGAGGAGCGGCCCCGCGAGCGCCACGAGCAACAGCAGCCCGACCGCCGCGCCGGCGAAACGCAGCCGATTCACCGCCGACCCCCGCAGCCGGGCACCCTTGGTACGATGCCGCGATGAACGACGAGATCTCGCGCCCCGAGCTCTACGATCAACTGCTGCGCGACCTCGAGGCGACGCTCGAGGGCATCGACGACGCGATCGCCGCGATGGCGACAGTCGCCTGCCTGGTCTACGAGCGCGTGCCGGGAACGAGCTTCGCCGGCTTCTATCGCCGCGTCGCTCCCGGCTTGCTGCGCATCGGCCCTTACCAGGGGCCGCTCGGCTGCCTCGAAATTCCTTTTTCTCGCGGCGTCTGCGGCGCTGCGGCGCGCGAGCGCGCGACCCAGCTGGTGCCCGACGTCCACGCCTTTCCCGGCCATATCGCCTGCGACGAGGGCGCGCGGTCGGAGATCGTCGTGCCGGTGGTCGACGAGCACGGCGAGGTCGCCCTCGTGCTCGACCTCGACTCGCGTCTGCCGGCCAATTTCGACGACCGCGACCGCGACGGCCTCGAGCGGCTCGTGCGGGCGCTCGCACCGCGGCTCACTCACCGGCCCGCCTCCGCCTTCTCGTCCTGAATCCGGATGCGGGGGTCGAGCCAGGCGTAGAGCAGGTCCGTGCCGAGATTCACCGCCACGTAGGTCACCGAGATCAGCAGCACGCAGCCCTGCACCAGCGGATAGTCGCGCAGGCGGATGGCCTGGATCAGGAGCCGCCCGAGCCCGGGCCACGAGAAGATGGTTTCGGTGAGGATGGCGCCGGTGAGCAGCGCGCCGAACTGCAGCCCGACCACCGTGACGACGGGGATGAGAGCGTTCTTGAAGGCGTGCAGGAGCGCCACCCGCAGGCGGGAGATCCCCTTGGCGCGCGCCGTCACGAGATAGGGGCGCCCCAGCTCCCCGCCCACCGCCTGTCGCACCATGCGCGTCAACAGCGCCGAG
>JBGARM010000137.1:0-7815 GCA_044230215.1 Thermoanaerobaculia bacterium
GGCGGCTTCGGACTGGAGCTTTCCCGGGGTCGCTCTCTGGGTGAGCTCGAGCGACCGGGGGCCGATCGGCGGGCCGGGGCTGTTCCTTCTCTGGGAAGCGGCCGAGGGGGCGATCCCGCGGGTCGCCGTCCTGCAGCGCGGCGGCGGGAGGAGCTTCCGGCTGCCGGGCGAATCGATCCTGAAGATGGTGGGGGCCGGCGAACCGGCCTTCCGGCTCGGCTGGGCGGTTCGCGGGACCGAGAAGAGCGCCCGTCGCGAGGCCCTGCTGATGGTGCCCTGGTTCGAGCGCCATCTGCCGCGCCCCGGGGGACGGGGCGCCTGGCTTGGCCGGGCCGGCCGCCTGGTTCCGGCGGCAAGCTCGCGCACGCTCGAGCTGCTGACCCGCCAGCTCGAGAAGCTACCCATTCTGCCGCCTGGGGAGGTGCAGCGTATCGCCGCTGCGGCGCGGCTGCTCGCCCCCTTCCAGGGCTGCACGGCCATCGCTTTCGAGGTCTGGCACGAGCCGGAAGGCGCGCGCCTCCGGCTCTGCTCGCAGCGGCCGGGGCCAGCGGCGATCGCGCAGGCCGAGAACGGCGACCCGTCCTCTTCCGGGGACGGCGAAATTGACGAAGAGCCCTGAATCCGCTAGTCTTCGTCGGCTTTCGGGGGGCACGTGGGATGATGATCCGCCTGGATGCTGCCCGCTACGAGCCCTTCTTCTGGCAGGAGTCGATCGACCTTCAGGAGGAAGAGAAGCGCGACCTGGAACTGCTCGCGGTGAGCCCGGTACGCTGTCGGGGCAGCCTGACGCATACGGCTCCGGATTTCCTGCTGCATGGCGATCTGAGCTACGAGCAGACGGTCGCCTGCAACCGGTGCCTGAAGCCGGTGCAGCAGGCGGTCGAGTGCGCGATCGATCTGGTGCTGGTCGAACGGTCGCGCAAGCGCGAAGCGACGGCCGACGAGCAGCTCGAGGCGCAGGAGCTCGGGCTGGTCGAAGTAGAAGGCGGCGTTTTCGACAGCCGCCCGTTGATCGTCGAGCAGGTGGAGCTCAGCCTGCCGATGAAGCCGCTGTGCCGCGAAGACTGCGCGGGATTGTGCGCGCAGTGCGGCCAGGACTTGAACGAAGGGCGCTGCAGCTGCGTTCACGAGCGCGTGGATCCACGGTGGGCGGCGCTGGCGATGCTCAAGGAACCGCCCGCTGGCGGCGCCGGCTGAATTTGTCGGGATGGCGGCCGATTTCGCGCCGCCGCGAGTGGTAACAGACTGATTGCAGAGAGAAACGAAGAGGGGAAGCGAACATGCCGAATCCGAAACGACGTCACTCCAAGGCCCGCCGCGACAAGCGCCGCGCCCATGATGCACTGACCCTGCCGGCGTCGTCGCTGTGCGCGACATGCGGCGAGCGCAAGCTCCCGCACCGCGTCTGCCCCTCCTGCGGTACCTACCGCGGACGCGACGTGGTCGACGTTCAGGCCCGCACCTAAGGTTCCACCGAGCTCCAGAACTTCAATGCGCATCGCCGTCGACGCGATGGGAGGCGACTTCGCTCCGCGCGCCGCGGTGCGCGGAGCGTTCGAGAGCGCCGTCCGGGACGGTGCGTCCATTCTGCTCGTGGGTGACCGGGAGCGGCTCGAGCGCGAGCTCCAGCGGATGGGCTCGGTCGGAGGAGGCCCCGGCGGGCTGGAGATCGTCCATGCCGGCGAGCGGATCGAGATGGACGATCCGCCGACCGTGGTGCGCAAGAAGCGGCATTCGTCGCTGGTGGTCTGCGCCGAGTTGGTGCGCGAGGGCAAGGCCCAGGCCATGGTCAGCGCCGGAAACACGGGCGCGGCCATGGTGGCGGCGAAGCTCTTCATCGGTGCCCTGCCGGGAGTCGACCGGCCGGCGCTCGCCGCGGTCTTTCCGAATCCACGCGGCCGCACCGTCGTGCTCGATGTCGGCGCCAACGTCGACTCGCGGCCCGAGCACCTGCGCCAGTTCGCCGTCATGGGCCACTTCTACGCCCAGGAGGTCGTCGGCATCACCGCCCCCCGGATCGGCCTGCTGTCGATCGGCGAGGAAGAGGCCAAGGGTTCCGGCTTGACGCGCGAAGTATTCCGGTCGCTCAAGGCGACGGGCCTCAACTTCATCGGCAACGTCGAGGGAGATGGCATCTACAAGGGCGAGGCCGACGTCGTCGTCTGCGACGGTTTCGTCGGCAACGTGCTGCTCAAGTCGGCCGAATCGATGGCCGAGCTGATCGTATCGATGATGCGCGAAGAGCTTCGCCGCACGACGCGCACCCGCCTCGGCGGTGGTGCTCGCGCGGCCGGCCTTCGTGGCCTTCAAGCGCCGCACCGACTACGCCGAGTACGGCGCCGTGCCGCTGCTGGGCGTCGCCGGCGGCTGTTTCATCGCCCACGGTCGCTCGAACGCCAAGGCGATCCGGAGCTCGATCCAGCGCGCGGTCGAGTTCAGCGGCGCCCTCCTGCACGTCAAGATCCGCGACAAGGTCGAGGAGCTGCATGCCGCTGAGGCGCGGCTCGCCGCCACTGCAGCGGGCCATCCGGCCGATCCTGCCGCTCTGGCCAAGACCGTCAACGCCGCGAGCTGAGCTCGCACGGGAGAAGCCGCTTGCAACCGACGACCGCATTCCTCTTTCCCGGCCAGGGCTCGCAGAAGATCGGCATGGGCAGGTCTTGGGCCGACGCCTTCCCCGAGGCGCGCGCCGCTTTCGACGAAGCCTCGGGCGCGCTCGGCTTCGACGTCGCCGCGCTCTGCTGGGACGGGCCGGAGGCCGATCTGCAGCTGACGGCCAACACCCAGCCGGCGATTCTCACCGCTTCGGTGGCGATCGCGCGCGTCCTCGCTGCGCGCGGCTTCGCTCCGGATGTCGTCGCCGGCCACAGCCTGGGTGAGTACTCGGCGCTGGTGGTCGCGGACGTCCTCTCGCTCGCCGACGCCGCCCGCCTGGTGCGACGCCGCGGCGAGCTGATGCAGGAGGCAGTACCGGTGGGGGTCGGGGCGATGGCAGCGATCCTCGGCCTCGAGGCGGAGGACGTGCGCGCGATCGCCGCCGAGGCGGCGGGCGGTGGCGAGGTATGCACCGTCGCCAACTACAATTCGCCCGAGCAGACGGTGATCGCCGGACACAAAGGCGCGGTCGAGCGGGCGATGGCGCTGGCCAAGGAACGCGGCGCCAAGCGGGCTCTTCCCCTGCCGGTTTCGGCACCCTTCCATTGCGCGCTGATGCGCCCCGCCCGCGTCGGGCTGACGCCGCTGCTCGGCACCACGCCGTTTGCCGCCGCGCGGGTGCCGGTGGTGGTCAACATCGATGCCGGCGCGGCGAGCGCCGGCGGCGCCCTGCGGGACGCGCTCGAGCGCCAGATCGACGGTCCCGTGCGCTGGGTCGAGTCGGTGCGCTGCATGCACGACGAGCTGGGCGTGCGTCGGTTCGTCGAAGTGGGGCCGGGCAGTGTTCTGACGGGGCTCGTCAAGCGCATCCTGCCCGGCGTCGAGACCCTGTCCGTCGCCGATCTGCCGGCGCTCGAGACCCTTGCCGCCGCCGTTGCGGCCAGCGCCGGCGCCGGGCCCGAGAAGAGCTGAGGAGGACGTGATGTTTCGAATGGACGGCAAGACCGCGCTGGTCACCGGCGCATCGCAGGGTATCGGCGAGGCGATCGCGCGGCGGCTCGCCGAACGCGGCGCCAACGTGGTCCTCGCGGCGCGCAACGTCGACAAGCTCGCCCGGGTCGCCGAGGAGATCTTCGCCGTCGGCGGGAAGGCCCACGTTCAGGCGCTCGACCTCGCCCGGCCGGAGGAGGTGGGAGAGCGACTGAAGAGTCTTCCGCCGGAGTTCGCCGAGATCGACATCCTGGTCAACAACGCCGGCATCACCGGCGACAACCTCCTCGCCCGCATGAGTCTCGAGCAGTGGCGGGCGGTGCTCGACACCAATCTCACCGGTGCCTTCGCGGTGACACGGGAAGTGGTGCGTGGCATGATGCGCCGCCGGTGGGGGAGAATCGTCACGGTGTCGTCGGTCATCGGCTTGATGGGCAACGCCGGACAGGCGAACTATGCCGCCGCCAAGGCCGGCCTGATCGGATTCAGCAAGTCTCTGGCCCGCGAGCTGGCGAGCCGCAACATCACCGCCAATGTCGTCGCTCCGGGATTCATCGAGACGGCGATGACGGAAGAGCTGCCTCAAGCGACGCGCGCCGAGATGTTCGACCGCATCCCACTGGGCCGGCTGGGGCGGTCGGAAGACATCGCCAGTGCCGTCGTCTATCTCGCCAGCGAGGAGGCGAGCTACGTCACCGGCCAGGTGCTCAACGTCTCCGGCGGGCTCTATATCTGACGGATACGACTGGAGTTGGACTCGTTTCTCGAAGTTGTGCTAGAAATCCACCCTGCATTCGAGTTTCCCATGGAGGAATTTTCGTCATGTCCGTTGCCGAGAAGGTGAAGAGCATCATCGTGGAGCAGCTCGGCGTTGAAGCCGATGAAGTGACGTCCGAGGCCAGCTTCACCGAGGATCTGGGCGCCGACTCCCTCGACATCGTCGAACTGGTCATGGCGTTCGAAGAGGAGTTCGGAATCGAGATTCCGGACGAGGACGCGGAGAAGATCGGCCGGGTCCAGGAAGCCGTCAGCTACATCGAGAAGCACGCCGCGGAAAAGAAGAACTGACCGGCGCCTCGGCCGCCGACCCTTCATTTCCCGACCCCCCCATTGGCCAACTCATCCCTGCATGAGCGGCGCCGCGTCGTCGTTACGGGCGTAGGTCTCGTCTCGCCGCTCGGCGTCGGCACGGAAGCGACCTGGAAGGCGCTTCTCGCCGGCGAGAGCGGCATCGGGCCGATCACCCGTTTCGACGCTTCGGCCTACCACGCCCGCATCGCCGGCGAGGTCAAGGGCTTCGCGCCCGAAGACTGGATGGAGAAGAAGGAAGTCAAGAAGTGCGACACCTTCATCCACTACGCTTTGGCCGCGAGCCAGATGGCGATCGCCGACGCGGGCCTCGCGATCGATGAGGACAACGCCGAGCGCGTCGGCGTGGTGATCGGCTCGGGGATCGGCGGCCTGCCGCTCATCGAACGCACCCACTCGACGATGCTCGAGCGCGGACCGGATCGCGTGTCGCCGTTCTTCATTCCCGGTCTGATCGTCAACCTCGCTGCCGGCCAGGTGTCGATTCTGACCGGTGCGCGCGGCCCCAACAGTGCCCCCGCGACGGCCTGCACGACCGGCCTGCATGCGGTGGGGGACGCCTTTCGGCTGATTCAGCACGGCTACGCGGACGCCATGATCACCGGCGGGGCGGAGGCGGTAATCACGCCCCTGGCGGTGGCCGGCTTCACGGTCATGCGCGCTCTCTCGTTGCGCAACGACGAGCCGCAGCGCGCCTCGCGCCCCTGGGACAAGGACCGCGACGGTTTCGTGATGGGCGAGGGCGCCGGGATCCTGGTGCTCGAAGAGCGCGAAACCGCCCTGCGTCGCGGCGCGACGGTCTACGCCGAACTGGTCGGCTACGGCATGAGCGCCGACGCCTACCACATGTCCGCGCCGCACCCCGAGGGGCGCGGCGCCGCCCAGGTCATGAAGTCCGCGCTCGCCGACGCCGGCCTCGCCCCCGAGTCGGTGGACTACATCAACGCCCACGGTACCTCCACCGGCTTGGGCGACGCCGCCGAGGTGCAGGCGATTCACCGGGTATTCGGCGACCACGCCTACAAGCTGGCGGTCTCCTCGACCAAGTCTTCGACCGGCCATCTGCTCGGCGCGGCCGGCGGTCTCGAGTGCGGCCTGCTGGCGCTCGCGATCCGCGACCAGATCCTGCCGGCGACGCTCAATCTCGATCAGCCGGGAGAGGGCTGCGACCTCGATTTCGTGCCTCACAAGGCGCGGCCGGCGAAGCTCGAGATCGGTCTGACGAACTCGTTCGGCTTCGGTGGCACCAACGGCGCGCTGCTCATGCGGCGCCCGGACTGACCCGCCCCCCGCGTCCCCTTCCCCGCGCCTGGCAGTAGCGCCGCTCGGCGCCCGATGTCCGCTTCCGCCCGCCGTCGCGGTGCTAGGAACCGGAGGGCCGCGCATGTCCGTCGTCGCCTGGAGCGCCGGCAGGTTGTGGAATCCTGCCGCCGTCGAATTCCCGTCGCGGGGCTATCATCCGGCGCCAATGGCGCCCAGGGAGAAACCAGCCGGCGAGATCACCCTGCTGTTGGCGGCGGTGCGCGAGGGGGACCGGAGCGCTCTCGACGCGGTCTTCGACCGTCTCTACGCCGAGCTCAAGCGCCTCGCCCGCTCGCAGCTGCGTTTCGGGCGCACGGCGATCTCGCTCGACACCACCGCCCTCGTCCACGAGGCCTACCTCAAGCTGGTGAAGTCCGAGCGGCTGTCGCTCGTCGACCGCGGGCACTTCTTCGCCCTCGCCGCCAAGGCGATGCGGCAGATCCTCATCGGCCACGCCGAGCATCTGCACCGGCAGAAGCGGGGCGGCGGCGTCGAAGCGGTGCCGCTCGACGACCAGGTCGCCGCACCGGCGCTCTGGCAGGCCGAACAGCTCCTGGCGGTCGATGTCGCCCTGGTCGAGCTCGAGCGCCTGTCGCCGCGTCTGGCGCGCATCGTCGAGCTACGCTTCTTCGTCGGCCTGAACGAGGGCGAGATCGGCGAGCTCCTCGAACAGTCGGAGCGTACCGTCCGGCGGGACTGGCGCAAGGCCCGGGCCTTCCTGCAGATCGAGCTCGAGCGCCAGGGGTTCGGCGCTTGAGCGTCGCGCTCCGCAGCCGCTGGGTCGAGGTGGAGTCGACCTTCGAGTCTCTCGTCGATCTCGACCCGGAGGCCCGCCTCCACCGGTTGACCGAAATCGCCATCGTCGATGTCGAGCTGGCGAACGCCGTGGCCGAGCTCCTTGCTGCCGACGGCATCGAGCGCAGCGCTCTCGACCTCGACGCGGCGCTCCTCGTCGCGGCGGCAGGCGGCGGGTTGCCCGGCACAGCGACCGAAAGCGGCGATTCCGCGCCGGCCGACCGTTCGGGCGCCGGGCCCGCGACCGTCGCCCTGTCGCCGCTCCCGCGCCGGATCGGCCGCTGCCGGATACGCCGGCGGGTCGGGCAGGGCAGCGCCGGCGAGGTTTTCGAGGCGGAACTCGACGGCCAGAGAGTGGCCGTGAAGCGCCTGCTGTCCGGCCATGGGGGGACGGAGATCGAGCGCCGTTTCGGCCGCGAGGGGGAGATCCTGGCGACCCTCGATCACCCGGCGATCGCCCGCCTGCTCGATGCCGGCAGCGACTCCCAGGGCCGCGCCTACCTCGTCCTGGAGTGGATCGACGGCACCGACATCGTCACCTTCGTCCGCCACCGAGGGTTGTCCGAAGTCGAGCGTCTGCGGCTCTTCCTGCGGCTCTGCGAGGCGGTCGAGGCGGCTCATCGGCTACGGGTGCTGCACCGGGACCTGAAGCCCTCGAACGTGCTGGTTGGCGAGGACGGTTGGCCGAAGCTGCTCGACTTCGGCATCGCCAAACTGCTCGACGATGCCGGCGACGGGCGGGAGACCGCGAGCGGCGTCTGGCTTTTCACTCTCGACTATGCCGCTCCGGAACAGATTCTCGGCCGGCGGCCCGGTCCGGCCGCCGACCAGTTCAGCCTGGCGGTCATCCTGTTCGAGCTGCTCGCCGGGGAGCGGCCGTTCTACCGCGGCGGCAAGCCGATCTCGCGCGTCTTGCGGGAGATCGAACGCGAGCGCCCGCCGCGGCTCCCCTGGGGCGACCGCGACCTGCGCGCCATCGTCACCGTCATGAACATGATCATCGACCTGGAACGTATGGGTGACCAGGCCAAGGGCATTGCCAAG
>JBGARM010000138.1:0-7780 GCA_044230215.1 Thermoanaerobaculia bacterium
CAGCACCAGCGCCGGGCCGTGCTCCACGCGCGCGCTCAACGCGATCTGAGTGGAAGCGCCACCAGGGCCGGTGAGCGACAGGGATGCTTGGAGGTCGCCCTCGCCGAGGCCGGTGCGGTCGAGCCAGAGGTCGGCGGCGGCGTACTCCTCGACCGAGACCTGGTAGAGCCGGTGGCCGTTGAGCTCGGTCACTCCCTTGTCGTGGAAACGCTTCATCAGCGCCAGGAAGCAGAGCTTGTAGGCCGGCAGCTGGAGGTTGATCGCGCCCAGGATGAACGGCTGGTCGCGCTCGTCGCTCCTGCCGTCGAGGAGCGTCGCCGCCTCGGCGTCGGTGCGCGCGACGATGATCCCTTCGACACCCATGACGTCGAGCTGGAAGCGCGCCGCGTTGAGGCGTTTGATCTGCTCGTCGGAGGGCACCAGGACCTTCCCCCCCTGGTGGCCGCACTTCTTGGTTCCCGGCCGCTGGTCCTCGATGTGGTAGCCGGGAACGCCGGCCTCGACGAAGCGCCGCACGAGATTCCGCACGTGCGGATCGCCGCCGTGGCCGGTGTCGGCGTCGGCGATGATGAAGGGGCGGAAGTCGGCGAGCGGCGCCGCGGCGCGCTGCGCGTCGCTCATGCGCGAGCGCAGGAAGTGCTGGTTGCGGTCGGCGGTGAGGAGAGCCCGCACCAGCGTCGCGGCTTCGTCCGGCACCTGCGAGAGCGGATAGCTCGCGAGGTCGGAGCCCGGGTCCTCGGTCACCGAACCCTTGGCCGACGTCGCCCAGCCGCCGAGATAGATCCCTTCGATCCCCAGCCGCCGCATGGTCACCGCCTGGCCGGGCGAGTACGGGCCGAAGGTCGTGATGCTCTTTCTCTCGGCGAAAAGCTCGCGCAGCCGGGCGTGGAAGGCAGACGCCGCCTCCCGGGCCACCGTGTAGTCGACGGCGATCCCGCCGCGTTGCGCAGCCACCTGCCGCGCCGAGTAGAGGCGCAGGACGCGGGCGAAACGCGGGCTGTCGAACCACTTCTGGAGAGCTTCCACCTGCTGATCGAAGGCCGTCATGGTGGTCATTTTGGGTTCCTGTTCTCGGTCAATCTGCGGAACTGGGGCTGAAGTCGAGGTTACCGGTGAGGCGAGTGCCGTCCCTCTCGAAGAGCTCGAAGAACCGGGCTATGCGCTGGCGCGCGACGCCCAGATCGTGGTCGTCGAGATTCAGGTTGAGCAGGTCGATGTACCAGGGAGCCTTGGTCTCCGACGCGACGTAGGCCTTGACGATGGCGCGGGCGATCGGCAGCGTCGTCGTCTTGGAGTCGTCGTGAACGTCGCGGTCGCGGGCGGCCAGGAGCTTGTCGTACTCCTCGTCGAGCAGGCGCTCGAAGAGACCGGCAGTGAGCACCTCTCCGGCGCGTACGCCAGTCGCTTCGTCGTCGTCGGTGAAGCGCGCCTGCTTGTGCAGCCACTCCCAGAGGATGCTCAAGCGGATCTCGCCGGTCGCCATGTCCTCCATCAGGTAGAGCACGTCGTCGTTGGCGAAGAAATCGGCGGGCTTGAGCGCTGCCGCCTGGAACCCCTGGCCGAAGGCATTGCCGTACTGCAGCGCGACGGACAACAGATCGCGCGCGCCGCGGACGGTGCGCGGCGCCGGCTCGAGCTCGACGAGCTTCGCGGCGTCGGCGTCGGAGTAGGTGAGGCGCGGGAACTCCCGCCCGAGCTGATTGGCGGCGCCTGCGCGTTCCCACACCGGGCGCACGATGTGCACCATCTTCCAGTGCGCCACCCACTTGCCGGAGGCGCCCTCGCGCTGCTCGCGCTCGGCGCCGGCCACGGCCCGCTTCATTCCGGCGGCAACGCCGGCCGCCGAACCCACCGGGATGTTCGGCTCCATGCCGCCCTGCCAGAGGGCCGCGCGACCCGCGAGGTCCGGGGTGTTCACCGCCCGGCGCACGCGGTCTTCGTAGTGCCGCATGTAGCCGTAGGTCATCGTGATCGCGTCGATGTTCGGATTGACGAAAGCGGGATCCCAGGCGAGCGCGTCGGAGACGCTGTTGATGTAGTCCCAGCGCCCGGTGTTGAAGCCGACGAAGTGGACCCCCAGCGCGGCGCGGATCTCCATCAGCTGGAAGGCCGCCTCGAGCTGCTCGACGAGAACGTAGACCAGGAAGGTGCCCTCGGGCAGCCCGAGGTGCCCCTCGAGCGCGGCGAGGATGCGGTTCCACAGCGCCGCCTCCTCCGCCGTCTGGATCTTCGGCAGGTAGAAGACCACCGACGAGCCGGCGGCGCGCAGGCGCTGCTGATTGTGGACCGCGTAGAGCACCAGATCGACGATCGAAGCCGAGAAGCCGGTGCCGTCGACCTCGCGCACGTGCCGATCGTCGAGATGAAGACCGCGGGCGCGGAAGATCTTCGTCGTGAAGGCGAGCTGGGCGCGCCAGTCGGCGACGATCTCGCGGCCGAAGAAGTCCCGCGCCCAGGCGTTCATCTCGCCGGCGACCTGCTCGGCGACAGCGAGAAATCGCGGGTCGCCGGCGATCGCCAGCATGAGGTTGCGCTGGTTGTCGAGCGACATCGCCGACACCTGCCCGAGGGCGTCCTCGCCGTCGAACATCCAGCCGTCGGCGCCCGAGAGCAAAGCGTAGGCGACGTTGCGCAGGCCGCTCGCGATACGTCCTCCCGCAGCCCCTGGACGGGTGCCCGGACCGGTCCCCTGAATCCACTGGCGTTCGAGGTCGCGCGGAATTACCGGGCCGACGAACCGGCCATCGCGGGCGTCCTGGACGCGAATCGTCGTGCCCGCGATGAGGGCGTCGGCGGGAAGAAAATCGATCCGGCGGCCTTCCTGCGCCCGGAGCCTCCGCCGGTCGATGCGCTCGCGCATGAGCCGGAGCCGGTCCCGATTGAGCGGCGTCAGTGCTTCGCAGGCGGCGATCGCCGCCGGCGTCCAGACATCGGCGTAGTCACGCCGGACCGGATCTCTCCACTCGAGCCTCGACATCCACTCACCCTCCGGGGGGAATTCTCCCACTTTTTTGCCGCAGTGCGGCACCCCCTCATCGGGCGGGGGTCGGCCGCTGCGGAAACGAAGGGAGTGCAAGGCGCAGCAGATGCGCCGCACTCGCCAGGGTGGCCAGCTCGAGCAGCGCGGCGCCCACCCGGATGAGCTCCGGACGGGCGTTCCAGGCGCCCGCCGCGAGGAGCGGCACGCCGAGCGCCCAGCCGGCGAGGACGCCGCGCAGATAGGGCAGGGAGCGGCGGAAGTCGAGCGCCGGCGGGGACAGTCCCGGCGCCGCCTGGGCCGCCTGCCGCCGAATCCAGGCGTAGGCCGGGCCCAGCAGGCCGAGGACGGCGAAGACCATCTGCGCCAGGAAGCCGAGCAGCGCGACGATGCCGTAGGGGACGATCGCCCGGCGCAGCGCTAGAGAGTCCGGACGCCAGGCGAGCGCGAGGCCCAGCACCGCTGCGACGGCGAGCGCCGCGAGGGCCAGGCCGGCATGGATCGGCGTCGGATCGAAGCCGGCGCGAAAGGCCGCAGGGCGCACCCGCCGCCGGGCCATCGACCCGGCATGGAGGAGAAAGCCGGCGACGGCGAGCGCAGCGATCGCCGCGAAGGGCGCCACCGCGCCGGGAAAACGCAGCAGGGAGAGCGCCAGCCCGAGCGCCCCGCCGCTGTGCAGCGCGGCGATCGCGAGCAGGTCGCGTCCACCGCCGGGTCGCGCCGCAAAGAGCATCGGCAGCATGCGCGAGCCGAAGCCGAAGAGGGTTCCGGCGAGCCACCCGAAGGCGGCGAGATGGGCGTGGGCGGAGAGAACCGCCGCGCGCTCGAGGCCCCCCGGCAGGCCGAAGAGCCTGGCCCAGACGAAAAGCACGCCGAGCCCGCCACCGAGGAGGAAGAAGCCGCTGGCGCTGCCGATCAGGACCCGCGTGCCGAGCGGCACGCGGCAGGCCGGGAGCCCCCAGACCAGCCGCCCGACGACATGCAGCCCGCCGAGAAAGGCGGCCGTTCCGCCCATGGCCGCCAGCCACGGGCCGCCGGCAGCCAGACCGTGGGCCATCGTCATCGTGCCGCCGATGTGCAGCGCCGCAGCGAGGAAGTCGGCGCGGCGCTCGGCGATCGCCAGCCGCAGCACCGACGGCGCGAAGGCATAGACGGCGCCGTAGACCGCCGAGGCGAGAAAGCCGAGCGTCAGCAGATGGACGTAGCCGACGAACCGCGGCGAGCTCGGAAAAGTCGCGAGATCGGCGGGGGCGACCAGGGCGCGCCCGAGCGCTACCACCAGCGCGGCATGAGCGAAGGCGGCGTAGACGGCGGGCAGGGTCCGGCCGGGTCGGACGGTGAGCGGAGCCGGCTCGACGGGCGCTTCAGGAGAGGGCAACGAGCTCGAGCGCCGCCGGGTCGAGGATCAGGAAACCGTCGCGCTCGGTGGCCACCAGGCCCTCCTTGCCCCAGCGGCTCATGACCCGGATCGCCGTCTCGATGGTCGTCGCGCAGAGGTCGGCGAGCTCCTGACGGGAGAGCTTGACCGGCACGAAGACGCCCTTCTCGCGCCGCACCCCCTGCTCGTCGGCGAGCTTGCAGAGCAGACGCGCGATGCGCGCCTCTACCCGTCCGCCGGAGAGCTCGGCCATCCGCTTGGTGAGCTCCACCAGACGCAGGGTCAGGCCCGAGAGCAGCCCGCGGACCAGCGACGGATGGGCTTCGAGCAGCGAGAAGAAGGCGTCGCGGCGGGTCACCAGGCAGATCGAGTCGACCGTCGCCGTCGCCGAAGCCGGATAGGCGAAGCCCTCGAAGGCGGCAACCGCGCCGATCGGGTCGCCGGGGCCCGGCATGTCGAGGATCACCTCGCGCCCGGCGGGGGTCAGCTTCGCCACCTTCACCCGCCCGTCGACCACGACATGCACCGATCGGGCGAGGTCGCCCTCGCGAAAGATGAGACTGGCGCGGGGGAAGCTCTCGAGCGTCGAGACCGCCGCCAGTTTGACCCGGTCGTCGGCCTGCAGGCGTCGATAGAGCGGCAGCTGGGCGATGGCCTGCTCGACCTCACGGGACATGCGGCGCATCGTAACCGATCCGGCGCGTCCGGTGCTTTGCGTGCCGGGCATGACGCCCGTCATGCCCGGCTTCGCTCGTCCCTGCTAGCTTGACCTCGAGCAGCGAGCAGGGCTCCCCCTGGGAGCGGAAAAAGAGAGGCTTCCTTTGCGCAACTTCGACCTGTCCACCCCGGTCGGCGAGATCGTCGCCCGCTACCCTTCGACCAGCCGCATCTTCGACCGCGCCGGCGTCGACTTCTGCTGCGGCGGCAAGCGACCGCTCGGCGAGGCCTGCCAAGCGAAGGGCCTGCCCACCGATCGCCTCCTGGCAGAGCTCGAAGCGGAGCTCGCGGCGGCCGGCGACGAGCCCGACGCCTCCCTCGCCGACGCCCCGCTGCCGGCGCTGGCGCGCTACATCGTCGAGCGCTTCCACGTGCCGCTGCGCGAGGAGCTGCCGCGCCTCGGCCGGATGGCCGAGCGGGTGCTCGAAGCCCACGGCCGCGCCCACCCGGAGGTCGTGCCGGAGCTGGTGCAGATCTTTCGTGCCTTCCGCCCCGAGCTCGAGGAGCACATGGCGAAGGAAGAGGCGACCCTCTTCCCGGCAATCGAAGCGCTCGAAGTCTCCACGGCCGCCGGCGGCGCGCCGCCGATCGGCGAACTGGTCGCCGCCCTGGAGGGAGAACACGACGGCGCCGGCGCGGCGCTCACCCGCCGGCGCGAGCTGACCGGCGGCTTCACCCCGCCCGCCGGGGCGTGCAACACCTTCCGCGCGCTCTACGACGGGCTCGCCCATCTCGAGACCGAGATGCACCTGCACGTCCACCTCGAGAACAGCGTCCTCTTCCCGCGCGCTGCGGCGCGCGAACGCGAGCTCGGGGCCGACTGCACAACGAGTTGAGCAGTTCGCGGCGCTCCGAGGCCGCAGGCGAAGAGCGGGTGACGCGGACGGCTTGTCGCGCTATCGTTACGCGCAAGCCGCACCCGTCGCACCGCAAACCAGCAAGATCCGAACTGTCACGTATCTTGTCCGCCTGACGGACCGTCCAGCGGTCCCTGGAGCCCCGAGATGAGACTGTCCGCCCGTGTCCTGCCGCTCCTCTGCACCGCGACTCTCGCCACTTTCGGCATGATCCTGGGCGGATCTCCCGCCGCCGCCCAGATCGTCATCAACGAGATCGACTACGACATGGTGGGCACCGGCGACTCCGCCGAGTTCGTCGAGCTCAAGAATGTCAGCGGCGGAACAGTCAATCTCTTGGGCTACACGGTGGAGCTGGTCAATGGCAACGGCGGCGCGGCCGTCTACGACACCATCGTCCTGCCGAACGTCAACCTCACCGCCGGCGACTACTTCGTCATCTGCGCCAACGCGGCGACGGTAGTGAACTGCGACCTCGACGACGGACCAGATACCGACTTCATCCAGAACGGCTCCCCTGACGCCGTCGGACTGCGCCTCTCCGGCACCCTCGTCGACACGGTCTCCTACGAGGGCAACACCGGCGCTCCCTACACCGAGGGCACCGGGACCGCCGCGGCCGACTCGAACACCGTCGCCTTCGTCGGGCTGTCGCGCTTCGCGGACGGCGTCGATTCCAACAACAACAACGCCGACCTCTCGCTGCGCTGCATCACGCCCGGGGTGACCAACTCCGCGGCCACCAGCGGCTGCACGGCGCCGCCGGTGCCGCCGAACCTCTCGATCAACGACGTCTCGGTGAGCGAAGGCAACGCCGGGACGACGATCTTCACCTTCACCGTGAGCCTCGCGGCGCCGGCGCCGGCCGGCGGCGTCACCTTCGACATCGCCACCGCCGACGGCACGGCGCAGGACGGCAATCCGGGCACCGAGGACAACGACTACGTCGGCCAGTCGCTCCTCACCCAGTCGATCGCCGTCGGGAATACGTCCTATACCTTCAACGTGACGGTCAACGGCGACGCCGTGATCGAGACCAACGAGACTTTCTTCGTCAACGTCACCAACGTCGTCGGGACTGGCGTCTCGGTGACCGACGGCCAGGGCCAGGGCACGATCCTCACCGACGACGTCGCGCTCTCGTTCATTCACGACGTGCAGGGCAACGGCGCCGCGACGCCGGTTCCGGGCTCGACGGTCGCCGTCGAAGGCGTCGTCATCGGCGACTATCAGGCGACGACCCAGCTCTCCGGCTTCTTCCTCGAGGAGGAGGACGCCGATCACGACGCCGATCCGGCGACCTCGGAAGGCGTCTTCGTCTTCTGCAACACCTGCCCGACGGCGGTCGCCGAGGGCCAGCGGGTGCGCGTCACCGGCACGGTCTCCGAGTTCTTCAACGCCACCGAGATCACCGCCAGCACGGCGGGCGCGGTGGTCATCACCAACGCCGGCAACAACCTCGCCCAGGTGACGCCGGCGCCGATCGACCTGCCGGTCCTTGGCGTGGTCAACGACTTCTACGAGGCGCGCGAAGGGATGAAGGTGACCTTCACCGACACCCTGACGGTGTCCGAGTACTTCGAGCTCGCGCGCTACGGTCAGATCGAGCTCTACGAAGGCGGCCGGCCGCGCCAGTTCACCGAGACCGCGCCGCCGAGCGTCGCCGGCTACAACGCGCACCTCGCGGCGCTCGCCACCCGCCGGGTCATCCTCGACGACGACGACAAGCTGGCCGAGGCCTTCGAGGCCGGCGCCGACGACTACCTGACCAAGCCGGTGGAGAGCAAGCCCCTGCTGGCGCGGCTGCGGGCCGGCATGCGCATGATCCGCGAGCAGCAGATCCTGCGCCAG
>JBGARM010000139.1:0-7777 GCA_044230215.1 Thermoanaerobaculia bacterium
GGCTTCCAGGACATCTCCGCCTGGGAGAAGCGCCGACCGGTCTGAGGCCTGGCGAGAAGCAGGACCTGCCGGCGCGGGAACTTTTTCCGCTGTCTGGGTCTCTTGAGAAGTGATGTGCCCGACACCGCCCGGTGCGGTGCCATCCCTTGCCTCCGGAGGTTTCCATGAAAGCCCGACTCGCGCTCGCCGCGCTCGCCGTCACCTCTCTCGTCGGTGCTGAGTGAGCACCCCTCGCCGCGTGGTAGCGCAAGAACAGGGACCGGTTGTCGCATTCCCCTGGGGTACCTGAGATGGCCAGACCCAGCGTCGTCGGTCTCTCGCCGGAGGCTCTCGAGCGCCTTCTGACGGGCGACCAGCTGGTGCTCGTCGATGTGCGCGAGCGGGTCGAGCATTGGCTGGGGAGCATCGCGGGCTCGAGGTTGGCTCCGCTCTCGGCGCTGCCTGTCGAGGAGCTCGCGAAGCAGGCCGGGCGGCTCGTCCTCTATTGCCAGTCCGGCGCCAGATCCGCTCAGGCGGCGGCCCGGATCTCGGCCTGCGCCGGAGTCCCCGTGCGCCATCTCGAGGGCGGCATTCACGCGTGGAGCGCGTCCGGCCGCACGGTCGCGCGCTTCGGCTCGGGCGGCTCGGGCAAGGCTTGATCGCGGCGGCCCTCGGCGCGCTCGCCATCGGGTTGGCCCTCGGGTTCCTCGGCTCGGGGGGCTCGATTCTCGCCGTCCCGGTGCTCATTTACCTGCTGCATCAGGGCGAGAAGGTGGCGATTGCCGGCTCTCTCGCCGTCGTCGGTGCCGTGGCGGCAGCGGGTGCCGTCGACGCCGCCTGGCGGGGCGCGGTCGCCTGGCGCGCCGTGGTGCTCTTCGGTGGCGCAGGCTTCGTCGGCAGTGCCATCGGTGCGCTGCTCGGGGCGCACTCCTCCGGGGCGACCCAACTCACCCTTTTCGGCCTCGTATTGCTGGCGGCCGCGACGGCGATGGCCTTTCGCCGCATCCCGCAGCCGCTCGACACCCTCATACCGCAGCCCCCCAGCCGCTCCGGCGGCAGGATGGTGCTGGATGGACTTCTCGTCGGTGCTCTGACCGGCTATGTCGGAGTCGGCGGGGGATTCCTGATCGTCCCGGCGCTCACTCTGCTGGGCGGGCTGCCGATGTTCCTCGCCACCGGCACCAGTCTGGTCGTGATCGCGGCCAACGCCGGCAGCGGCTTCGTCTGGAACCTGGTGCTGCATCCCGATCTCGCGACGCGGATGGACTGGCCGGTTCTCGCCGGGATCGCGCTGGTGGGCATGGTCGGCAGCCTGGCCGGGCGCCGGCTGGCTCGTCGATTCGACGATCGCGCGCTGCGCCGCGCTTTCGCGGCAGCGCTGGTTCTCCTGGCGGCTTTTGTCCTTCGCGACGCGCTGCCCAGGGCTGTGGCAGCCCTCCTGACAGTGCAGGCTCCGGGCTCCTAACCCGCCACCGAGACCTCCGGCGCGAGCTCGACGATCGTGCGCATCGACCGCGCGACGAGGCAGGCGTCCTCGGCCTTCTGAATCAGACGCAGGGCCTTCTCCCGGTCCTCCTCGCGCCGCACGGCGACTCGCGGCTGCAGGCGGATCCTGGCGATCGAGAACTTGCGGTCGTCGCCTCTCTCGAGGAATCCTTCGGCGCCGACGGCGACTGCGGCCACCTCCAGCCTGGAGAGCTCGGCGACGGCGAGGAACGTCGTCATCCAGCAGGCCGCCGCGGAGCCGACGAACAGGTGCTCCGGCGTCCACCGGCCGCCGGGCCCACCGAACTGCGGCGGCGAGGCGATCGCGAGATCGGGGACGTCGTCCGGAGAGTGCGCGGATCCCTGCTTGCCGCCCGTCCAGTCGATCGAGAGCGCATAGGTGCTGTGCAGCTCAGGCATAGTCGTGATTCCCTCCCTTGGCTAGAGCCAGGTTGGCAGCCGATGGTTCCGCTGTCGGACGCCGGACCGGATACGACGGCAGCGTAAAGTACCCCCATGCGGCGGTCCAGCTCAGCGGCAGCCCGGGCGGCGGCGATCGCCTCGCTCTTCGAGGCGGAGGCGGGGAGGGTACATGCGCTCGCCCGGAGGATCTGCGGCGAGAACGATGCCGACGACCTGGTGCAGGACACTTTCCTCAATGCATTTCGGGCGATCGACCAGCTCGAGGACACGGCGAATCCGCGGCCCTGGCTCTTCGCCATCGCCCACCGTGCCTGTCTGCGCCGGCGGCGCCGGAGAGCGGGGGAGCCGAAGCGTCTCGAACCGTTCGACGAGCTCCTGCCGCAGCCGGAGGCAACCGTTCCGGACCTGGCGTCGGTCGCCGCCGGCCCGCATGGCAACCGCTTGCGCGCCGAGTCGCGCGAGCTCGTCGAGCGCGGCATTTCGATGTTGCCGGAGGCTTTTCGGGTGCCCCTGCTGCTGGCCGATATCGCGGAGCTCCGGCTGGGAGAGATCGCCGCGATCCTCGGCCTTCGGGAAGCGACGGTCAAGACCCGCGTCCATCGCGCCCGCCTGAAGCTGCGCGCCGTTCTCGCGCGCGGACTCCCCCAGCGACCGGTCCGCGAGCCCGCGGAGGCGCGCGGGCTCTGTCTCGATCTCTTGCGCGCCCGGCTCGCCGCCTTCGATCGCGAGGTTGCTTTTCCCTATTCGAATGCGGAGATCTGCGATCGCTGCCAGGCGGTTTTCGCCACGCTCGAGCTCGCCGCCTCCGTTTGCGGCTCGCTCGAACGCGACGCGCTCCCCCCGGAACTGCGCGAACGCATTCTCGCCGCGACGCATTGATGCGCGCCGCGGCCCGTCGGATCACCGGCGGGCGATGTGCCAGCCCTGGCTGCGCCGGTTGCCGGCGCCGTCGGTCACTTCGGCTTCGAGGAGCATCCGTCCCGGGCGGTAGGGAGAGGGGACGATCCGCAGCGCGATCTGCTTCGCGCCACAGCCGACATCCCAGGTGGCGAGGCTCAAGGTGCCCCCCGCCGCGATGACGTTGTCGCCGAAGGCGACCGCATGTCCCGGCGTGCGCAGGGCGACGGCTGCGCGCGAAGGTTCGAGGCGGACGACCGCCGGCGCTGGCGCGACACCGATCGCGCAGGGGACCGCCGTCCAGGTGCCGTCGGCGGCGAGGAACTCGATCGCTGCGTCGCAGGCGGGAACCGGTTCGGGCTCCTTCTTCGGACGCTGGCGCGAGGTGCTGCGGCTCTCTCGCGCCGGCTCCGTCGAGTCGGCGGTCGAACCGGGGGCGACCGTGAGCAGGTCGATCCAGGGCGCCGCGGCGTCGACCGTGAAGTCGATCGCTGGCGAATCGCTCTGGCGGCCGCGCGGGTCGGTCGCCCGGGCGGCGAGACGGTGAGGGCCGGCGAGCGGCTGTGAATGCAGCTCTGCGAGCGGAATCTCGCGACCATCGAGCAGCAGCGTCCACGGCAGCGCGGCACCGCGCCGGTCGACGGCGGTGACCACCGGGTCGGGCAGCGCTCCGACGCAGGCGCCGGCCGCCACCTTCTCGCCCGCAGCGGTACGCAAGGCAAGGACCGGAGCGGGGGGGCGAACCGACTCGACTGCCAGCACCCGGATGGCGGCGGTCGGGTAGCCGTCGAGTCCCGAAGCCGCGACTGCCGTGACTCGCCAGAAGAGCTCGCCCTGGGGGAGGCCGCCCTCGACGTCGAGTTGCAGCGCGTCGGCGGTGAAGGTCGGCGCGCGGGCGACGAGCGCGCCGCAAGCCGGATCGCGGCAGACCTCGACGGTGTAGTGGTCGGCGCCTGGCACGGGCGTCCAGGAGAACTGTGGTGCGGCTTGCTCGATCTCCTCGCCGTAGGCGGGGCGGGGGTCGGCCGGTGCCGGCAGCAACGGCTCGACCGGGCCCGGTTTCGCCTTGGGAGCCACGCTCGTGCCGCTGCCGGCGGGGACCTCGATGCTCGCTCCGGCCGCCGAGACCGTGCTCCTGCCGGCAAAAACCATGAACTGGGCGCTCTTGTCGGTGCCGCGCCGCGAGCGGGTCGAGGCCGGCTGGCCCTGGTCCTGGGTGGCGAGCGAACGCGCTCCGCCCACCACCACTTCGATCGCCTCCGGGCTGTTTCGTGTCCGGCCGGTCGCGCCGCCAGCGCCGCCCGCCCCGGGCGATCCGGCGGGGGCACCCTCGACATCGATCTGTCCGAGCTGGATCTCGATCTCCTTCTTCGCCAGCGGCGAAGTGGCGGCCGTCTGCCGGCGGATGAAGACCAGCGAGTCTTCCGACAGCGTCACCGTGGCGCCGTCGTCGAAGCGCAGGCGCGCGGATGCGAACTTCGCGGTGCGCAGAGCGTCGCGTTCGAGCAGGATGTCGCCCGCGCTCGCCGGCCGCCAAGGCACCGGCGTCGGCAGCTCGGTCACATCGCGCGCCACCTCCATGACCTGCGCCGAGAGCTTGGCAGTGGGACGCTCGAGAAAGATCCGCAGGCGCTGACCGGGATAGAGCAGATCGGGATCCTTGACGAATGGATTCAGCAGGTGGAGCTCGCGCCACAGTTCGGGCGAGCCGAGGAAGCGGTCGGCCAGTCCCTCGAGGGTGTCGCCCGGGCGGACGACGTGCCAGCCGCTTTCCCAGTCGGATCGGTCGATCGCCAGTGCGCTCGCCGGCGGCTCGGCGAGGGGCACCGAGACTGCGGCGCCGGCGCCGCAGAGTGCGAGGCCGAGCGCCGCGAGGGCTCGGGTAATGGTCGCGCGGTGATTTCGCCCGCGGGCGGCGGCAGCAGAGAAAGTCATGGCCTCATCCCTCCTGGTGCGACGCCCGAGGCGGAGCTTCGGCGCGTCGGCGACCGCTGATCTTCCGCCATTGTAGCTCCGGCCGCGGCCGCGAAGGGCCGGAGATTCAGTCGCGACGGGGGTACTTGGCCGCGACGTAGTCGTCGATGATGCCGATGAACCGCGTCGCGAGCTCGCTGTAGCTGCCCTGGAGGGTGGCGAACTTCTCGCCGTCTATGAACACCGGACAGGTCGGCGTCTCGCCGGTGCCGGGCAGCGAGATGCCGATGTTGGCGGCCTTCGATTCGCCGGGTCCGTTGACCACGCAGCCCATCACCGCGAGCTTGAGCTCTTCGACCCCTTCGTACTCCCGCTTCCAGTCGGGCATGCGCTCGCGAACGTGACCCTGCACGCGTTCGGCGAGCTCCTGGAAGGTGGTCGACGTCGTCCGCCCGCAGCCCGGACAGGCGGTGACCGAGGGGGCGAAGGCGCGCAGGCCGAGCGACTGCAGGATCTCGCAGGCGGCGTAGACCTCCTCGCGGCGGTCGCCGCCCGGGCGCGGCGTCAGCGACACCCGGATCGTGTCGCCGATCCCCTCCTCGAGCAGCACCCCGATCGCGGTCGCCGACCAGACCAGACCCTTGATCCCCATCCCCGCCTCGGTGAGCCCGAGATGGAGCGGCTGGCGCGTCCGGCGTGCGAGCTCGCGATAGACCGCGATCAGGTCCGACGGCCGCGAGACCTTGCAGGAGATGATGATCTGGTTCTCGGTCAGGCCGGCCTCCAGCGCGAGCTCGGTCGACTGCAGCGCCGACAGCACCATGCACTCGTTGAGGATCTCCTCCGACGTCAGGCCGAGGTCGCGGTCGGTGTTCTCCTGCATCCGCGCCATCACCAGCTCCTGGTTGAGCGAGCCGCCGTTGACCCCGATCCGCACCGGCTTGCCGCGCTCGGCGGCGATCCGGACGATGGTGGTGAACTGCTCGTCGCGCTTCCTGCCGTAGCCGACGTTGCCGGGGTTGATGCGGTACTTGTCGAGCGCCGCAGCGCACTCCGGGAACTGGGTGAGGAGGAGGTGGCCGTTGTAGTGGAAGTCGCCGATCAGCGGCACGTTGCAGCCGGCGTCGAGCAGGCGGCGCTTGATCTCCGGCACGGCGGCGGCGGCCTCGGCGAGATTCACCGTGACGCGCACCATCTCGGAACCGGCTTCGGCGAGCGCCAGGCACTGCTCGAAGGTGCCGCGGGCGTCGGCGGTGTCGGTGTTGGCCATCGACTGCACGACAATCGGGGCGCCGCCGCCGACGGTCACGCCGCCGACCGGCACCTGCACGGTGGAGCTTCTGCGGATCAAGGACATCGCACGACCTCCTGCCGCGGAGCGCCCGCCGGCCGATCGCCGATCAGGATACGGCGCATTGGTTCTTTCCCGCCTCGAGCTCGTCGGCGAGCTCGGGCGAGATGTCGCCCCAGCCGAGATTGGCCTGTTTGATGGATCGATATTCGTCGGGGAAGTTGCCGGTGCGGCCCGCGATCCAGGCGGCGAACGCGCTTTCGTCGGCGATCGCCAGCGGCACATTGCGCGCCGCGAGGTCGCCGAAGCGGCCCTCGACGACGCGCGACGGCTGCCGTTCGCTCTCCGCGGCGTAGTGCGCCGGCAGGATACGCAGGCCCGGGCTCCAGGTGCTGCGGGCGCGGACAAGGCTCCGCCAGAGGAGGCTCGTCCAGGCGGCGGTGCGACCGGCGAGGTCGGGGCGGCCGACGGATTCGACGAAGAGGAAATCGCCGGTGAGCGCCAGCTCGTCCCCCAGGCGCAGGACGACGCTGCCTTCGGTGTGGCCGGGCAGATGCTCGACGGCGAAACGGGCGTCGCCGAGGACGATCTCCGCCCCGTCCGCGATGGGCGCGAACGGGATCCGCGCCGGCCGTCCGGCGTAGGGATCGACCGCGTCGGCGGGATGGAGGAAATAAGGCACACCATGGGCGTCGGCGAGCGCCGGCCCGCCGGAGAGGTAGTCGGCATGACAGTGCGTGTCGAGCACGCCGACGAGCCGGGCGCCGCTCTCCGCGAGGAGCGCCTCGTAAGGGGCCGGATCGCGCGACGGGTCGACGACCAGCGCTTCGCCGCGACGCAGCGCGAAGTAGCCGAGCGCGCCTTTTCCGACCCGGTCGACCTGCACGAGACTGTCCAGCCCGCCGACTCCGGGCACCGGCCGTCGGACGGTGGCGAGCATCCAGCCGAGCATGCCGCCGGCGAGCGAGCGGGCGTCGAAGCCCTGGCGCAGCAGGTGTTGCGCCACGGGCCGGCTGGACATGCCCCGGTCGCAGACCACCACGACCTGTCGTGCGCGGTCGAGTCCGAGGGCCGTGGCGTCGGTGAGCGGCAGGACGCGCGAGCCTGGAACGTTCAAGTAGCGCTGCGCCTCGATGTGGCCGAGCGCAGCGCGCGCGGGCGCCCGGACGTCGAGCACCTGCGGGGCATTCCTCTCGTCCGGAGATTCCAGGGCTCCGAGAAGCTGGGAAGGGGTCAGTTCGGGGATCGACATCAGGTCCTCTTCGCTGTCGCGTGCGTCGGGCTCTCCGCCGACTCGACACCGGCGGAGAGCAGCGGCAGATACTGCTCCTCTTCCTGCGCGAAGTGCAATCGCAGGACGGCGTGCGAGCCGTAGAGGATGCGGCGCAGATCGGTCTTGTCCTCCGAACTCAACGGGCCTGGAGGCAGCTCGTCGACGAGACGTCCGAACAGCCGCACCTGATGCGAGATCTCGAGGTGGGCGCGGCTCATCGTGCCGGTGGGATCTTCGCCGCCGATCAGGCTCGCGACCACCGGATAGACCGTCGCGTCCTCCTGGCGTTCGTGCGGTATCAGGTCATGGTCGAGAAAGGTCCGCAGCTCTTCGAGCGCGACCCGCAAGGCCGCTGGGGCAAGCGAGTCGAGCTGGTCGGCGACGGTACGGAGACTCTCCACCCGCGGCAGGAGCGAAGCATGCTCCTCGCGATAGCGCTCGCCGAGGTCATGTCTGCCATCGGCGGCGGGGCGGGGGGGGCCGGCGCGGGGGGGAGCCCCGCCCCCGGGGTGGAA
>JBGARM010000013.1:0-19492 GCA_044230215.1 Thermoanaerobaculia bacterium
GCATCCGCGGGGCCGGCGCCGTCGCCGCCATCGGCGGCTACGACGAGGCGCGCCCGGTGTACGCCAGCGCGGCCTACCGCCATCGCGGCGACGAGCGCGACGAATGGCGTACGGTGCATCTCGGCCTGGACATCTTCCTGCCCGCCGGCACGCCGGTCTACGCGCCGCTCGCGGGCGTGGTCCACAGCTTCGCCGACAACGCCGCGCCGTTCGACTACGGCCCGTGCATCGTGCTCGAACACCAGGTTGAGGACGATCGCGGCCCGCTGCGCTTCCACACTCTCTACGGGCATCTCTCCCGCGAGTCGCTCGCCGGCCTCGCGGTGGGAGCGGCGGTCGGCCAGGGGCAGCTCCTCGCCACTCTGGGCGACTTCCCGGTGAACGGCAACTGGCCGCCGCATCTGCATCTCCAGGTCATCGTCGACATGCTCGACGGGGCTGGCGATTTCATCGGCTCCTGCCGACCCTCCGAGCGCTCGCTCTGGCTCTCCCTCTGTCCCGACCCGAATCTCGTCGCGCGGGTGCCAGCGAGCCTCTTTCCGCCCCGACGTCCGGCGAAGAGCGAGCTCCTCGCCCGCCGGCGCGAGCTCCTGGGGCCGAACCTCAGCCTCTCCTACCGCCAGCCGCTCGAGATCGTGCGCGGCGCCGGCGCCTGGCTGTGGGACGCCGACGGCCAGCGCTACCTCGACGCCTACAACAACGTGCCGCACGTCGGCCACAGCCATCCGCGGGTGGTGCAGGCGGTGGCCTCCCAACTCGCCCTGCTCAATACCAACACCCGCTATCTGCACGGCAAGATCCTCGACTACGCGAGCCGCCTGACGGCGAAGCTCCCCGCACCGCTCTCCGTCTGCTACTTCACGGCCAGCGGCAGCGAAGCGAACGAGCTCGCCCTGCGTCTCGCGCGGGCGGCGACCGGGCGCCGCGACATGCTCGTCATGGCCGGGGCCTATCACGGCCACACCACCACGCTGATCGATCTCAGTCCGTACAAGCACGACGGTCCCGGTGGAACGGGGAGGCCCGACTGGGTGCATCTCACGCCGGTGCCGGACACCTATCGCGGCGAGTTTCGCGCCGGCGATCCGGACCCCGGCCGGCGCTATGCCGAAAGGGTCGCCGATGTGATCGCGGCGGTCGAGGCGAGCGGCCGCAGGCTGGCCGCCTACCTCGCCGAGACCCTGCCCTCCGTCGGCGGGCAGATCGTGCCCCCAGCCGGCTTCTACCCGGCGGTCTACGCCGCGGTGCGCGCCGCCGGCGCCCTGTGCATCGCCGACGAGGTGCAGACCGGCTTCGGCCGCACTGGAGAGCATTTCTGGGCGTTCGAGCGCTACGGGGTGGTGCCGGACATCGTCGTGCTCGGCAAGCCGATCGCCAACGGCTATCCCATGGGGGCGGTCGTCACCACGCCGGCGATCGCCGCGGCGTTCGCCAACGGCATGGAGTTCTTCTCGACGTTCGGCGGCTCGACCGCCGCCTGCGCCGCCGCCCTCGCGACGCTCGAGGTCCTCGAGCAGGAGGGCCTGCAGGCCTCCGCCCTCGCCGTCGGCCGCCAGCTGCTCGACGGGCTGCGCCGCCTCGCCCGGCGGTACCCGTTGATCGGCGACGTCCGCGGTGCCGGTCTCTTCGTCGGCGTCGAGCTGGTGCGCGATCGCGCGACGCTCGAGCCGGCGGGCTCCGAGGCGAGCGAGATCGCCGACCGGATGCGCGACCGCGGCGTGCTCCTGGGCACCGACGGGCCGCACGGCAACGTCCTCAAGATCCGCCCGCCGCTCTGTTTCACGGCCGCGGACGCCGATCTGATGCTGGCGGCTCTCGACAGCGCGCTCGCCCAAGTGACTGCAGACCTGTGACGGCAGGCGGGACCGGCTGCTCTCCTTTGGGGCGGGCGATCCGGACCCGGGCGCTCTTATCCTTGTCCCGGTCGGGAAGTGAAAGGTAGAATGTGCCGCGCCGCGGCATATTCTCGCGGCAGTGTCCCAGGGACAGATCACGAGAGGCGGTACGAGATGAGCACGGCGAAGCTGGTTCTGGAAGGCAAGGAGCTCGAGCTCCCGGTGGTCGTGGGGAGTGAGGGCGAGGTCGGCATCGACATCTCGAAGCTGCGCGACAAGAGCGGCGCGATCACGATCGACGACGGCTACGGCAACACCGGTTCGTGCCGGAGCGCGATCACCTTCATCGACGGCGACAAGGGGATCCTGCGCTATCGCGGCTATCCGATCGAGGAGCTCGAGCAGGCGCGCTTCACCGAGGTCGCCTTCCTGCTCATTTACGGCCACCTGCCGAACAAGCAGGAGCTTGCGGCCTGGCGCGAGAAGCTCACCCGCCACAGCCTCATCCACGAGGACATGAAGAAGTTCTTCGAGGGCTTCTCGCCGAACGCGCATCCGATGGCGATCCTCTCGGCGATGGTGGCGTCGTTCTCGACCTACTACTCCGAAGCCGACGACGTCGATCTCAACATCGTGCGGCTGCTGGCCAAGGCGAAGACCGTCGCCGCCTTCTCCTACAAGAAGTCGATCGGCCAGCCGTTCATGTATCCGATCAACGACCTCTCCTACACCGAGAACTTCCTGCACATGATGTTCGCGGTGCCGGCCGAGCCGTTCGTCGTCTCGCCGACCCTCGACAAGGCGCTCAATCTCCTGCTGATCCTGCACGCCGACCACGAGCAGAACTGCTCGACCTCGACGGTGCGCATGGTGGGTTCGTCGGGCGCCAATATCTTCGCCTCGATGTCGTCCGGCATCTGCGCCCTCTGGGGCCCGCTCCACGGCGGCGCCAACCAGGCGGTCATCGAGATGCTCGAGCACATCCAGAAGGACGGCGGCGATTACAAGAAGTACGTCGACATGGCGAAGGACAAGAACTCGAACTTCCGCCTCATGGGCTTCGGCCACCGGGTCTACAAGAACTTCGACCCGCGCTCGCGCATCCTGAAGAACGCCGCCGACGCGGTGCTCGCCGAGCTAGGGATCAACGATCCGATGCTCGAGATCGCCATGAGGCTCGAGGAAGTCGCGCTGAAGGACGACTACTTCGTCGAACGCAAGCTGTATCCGAACGTCGACTTCTACAGCGGCATCCTCTATCGCGCGATGGGCATCCCGACCGACATGTTCACCGTGATGTTCGCTCTCGGCCGGCTCCCCGGCTGGATCGCCCACTGGAAGGAGATGCGCGACCAGGGTTCGCGCATCAATCGGCCGCGGCAGATCTACACCGGCGCCACCGAACGCGCCTACGTCCCGGTCGACCAGCGCTGAACCCCCGCCACTTCGCCGCCTGACGTCTCCCGACGCCGGCGTGCCTCCCGCTCCGGCAGCCCGTCAGGGCGCGCCGGGCGGGGGCGGTTCGTCGGCGTTCGCCCTGTCGGCTTTTCCTCCGCCGCTCGCCTTGTGCAGCCGCAGGTGGATCTTGCGCCGCAGCTTCTCGACCCGGCGCCAGATCCGCGGCCAGCGGCCCATGAGGCTGCGGAACCAGAGGTGCATCGTCTGGCTGCCGATCGACAGCAGGGCGAAGCCGATGGCCAGCATGAGGCCGCCCTGGAGGATCGGCAGGAAGAGACCGACGATCCCGAGCAGGATCAGCAACCACCCGAGCGTGAGGACCGCGAGCCGCAGCCAGGTGGGCAGCGGCAGGCGCTGGAAGCGCGAGCGGTCGTGTCGCGGCAGGCGGATCCGGGTGCTCATCGCTCCGCCAGTCTACGCGCGCCACCTGAAGAGGGTTTGACAAACAGGACTGAACTCGTCCAGAATCCCCCCTGCTTGTTGAGAAAGAGTCTCAAATCCATGACACCGATGCGAGAAGAGGAGCAGTTTCTCGAGTACCTGCGCTCCCGCGGCCTGCGTGCGACGGCGGAACGGCGGGCGCTCATCCGCGAAATCTTCGCACAGCACGGGCACATCGACGCCGATTCCATTCTCGCGGCGGTGCATCGCCGGGGTCTCGCCATCTCGCGCGCCACGGTCTACCGCAATCTCGAGCTCCTCGTGCAGGCCGGGCTGGCCCACAAGGTGAGGCTTTCCGGCCGCAGCTACCTCTACGAGCACCTGCACTCCGGCCAGCGGCACGACCACATGGCCTGCCGCTGCTGCGGCCGGATGGTCGAGTTCGTCAGCCCCGGCATCACCGCTCTGCTCGGCGAGATCTGCCGCGCCCACGGTTTCGAGGGGCGCCAGAACCAACTGCAGATCCTCGGCATCTGCCGCTCGTGCGCCGACGCCGACCAGGCGGCGGGCGCAGCCCTCTCTCAGCCGGACGCAGGAGCGGATCTGCATGTCTGATGCCGACAACAAGCGCCTGGCCCGGCTGCCTGTCCTGCAGCATCTCGCCGATCTGCCCGTGGGCAGCGTTGCCCGGCTCTCCTGCGAAGAGCTCTCGGAGGGCGAAGCCTGCCTGCTGGCAGCGATGGGGATGACCGAGGGCTGCCGCTTGAAGGTTCGGACCAGCGGCGACCCGTGCATCGTCGAAGTGCGCTCGACCCGCATCGGGCTCGCGAGGAGCGTCGCGGTGCGCCTGGTGGTGGCGAGCGACGGTGCCGACGCCGGCGCCGGCGCCGGCGCTGCCGCGAGCTCACCCGAGGCGAAATGAGCGTCGCGCTCCCGGTGACACCGGCGCGCGCCGCTGCGCCCCGCCCGGCGCCGCTGCGCCGCCTGCTGCTGCTGGGCAATCCGAACACCGGCAAGACGACGCTGTTCAACCGCCTCTGCGGGATGCGCGCCAAGACGGCGAACTTCCCCGGCACCACGACCGACCTGCGCGTCGGGCGTCTGCAACTGCCGATCGCCGCCGGCGCACCCGAGGCCTTCGACGTCGTCGACCTGCCCGGCCTCTACAGCCTGAAGCTCGATCTGCCGGAATCGACCGTCGCCGTCCAGGCGCTGGCCGGTGCCTCCGGCCCGCTGCCGGCGGCGGCGATCGTCGTCGCCGATGCGACCAATCTCTCGCGCCACCTCATGCTGGTCGGCGAGCTCGCCCGCGAGGGCGTGCCGTTCGTCGTCGCCCTGAACATGATCGATCTGGCGCATCGTCGCGGCCTCTCCTTCGACCTCGAGAAGATGTCGCGCGCCATCGGTGTGCCGGTGATTCCGATCGCGGCCCGCAGCGGCAAGGGCATCGACCAGCTGCTGGCCGCGCTCGCCCCGCTCTGCACCCCGGGTGAGACGCGCGCGGTGGCGCCCGGCCGCGCGGCCATCTCCGCGGCGGAGCTCGAGCTGTGGGCCGAGGCGGTGGTCTCCGACAGCGTCGGCGGCGAGCACGCGGTCGGCAGCGGCAGCGACACGCTGCTCGATCGCATCGACGAGACGTTCACCCATCCCATCCTCGGCCTGATCATCTTCCACCTGGTGATGGCGGGCCTGTTCTGGGCGATCTTCGCCGTCGCCAGCGTGCCGATGGACATGATCGAGGCGATCTTCTCCAACCTGGGCGGTTTTCTCGAGGCGCGGATGCCCGCCGGGGCGGTGCGCGACCTGCTCGTCGGCGGGCTCATCGGTGGCGTCTCTGGAACCGTCGTCTTCCTGCCGCAGATCTGCCTGCTCTTCTTCCTGATCACGATCCTCGAAGACACCGGCTACCTCGCCCGGGCCGCCTTCGTCATGGACCGCCTGCTCTGCCGCTTCGGCCTGCCGGGCTACGCCTTCGTGCCGCTGCTCTCCTCGCACGCCTGCGCCATTCCCGGGATCCTCGCCACGCGGCTCATTCCCGACCGCCACGACCGCTTCGCGACCATCCTCGTAGCGCCGTTCATGAGCTGCTCGGCCCGCTTGCCGGTCTACGTCCTGCTGACCAACTTTCTCTTCGCCGACCGGCCGCTCCTCGCCGGGATCGCCTTCGCCGCCTGCTATCTGCTGGGGGCGATCGCCGCCATGGCGAGCGCCTTTCTCGTCCGGCGGACGCTCCTGCCGGGCAAGTCGCGGCCGATGGTGCTCGAGCTGCCGACCTACAAGTGGCCGTCGCTCCGGGTGGCGTTCGCCAACGCCTTCGAGCAGGGCTGGTCGTTCCTGCGCACGGTCGGTACGGTGATCCTGGCCATCTGCTTCGTCATGTGGTGGCTGTCCGCCTATCCCAAGGTCGAGCCGCCGGCCACCGCCACGGCGCTCGCCGCCCAGGCAGCGGAGCTCGCCGCGACCGCTCCGGCCGAGTCGGCGCGCCTCACCTCCGAAGCGGACCGGCTCACCCTCTCGCATCAGCAGGAGATGAGCTTCTCCGGCCGCCTCGGCCGCGCAGTCCAGCCGGTTTTCGCGCCCCTGGGCTACGACTGGCGGCTGACCATGGGGGTGCTCACCGCCTTCGCCGCGCGCGAGGTCTTCGTTTCGACCCTCGCCGTGCTGGTCGGGGCGCCGGAGGAGGGCAACGCCGGCGTCCTGGCGCGCATCCGCACCGCCAAGCGCGACGACGGCTCGCCCCTGCTCACTCCCGCGACCGCGGTCTCGCTGCTGGTCTTTTTCGTTCTGGCGATGCAATGCCTGTCGACGGTCGTCACGGTGCGTCGCGAGACCAAGCACTGGAAGTGGCCGCTGCTGCAGTTCTTCTGGATGACCGGTCTCGCCTGGATCGGCGCCTTCGTCGCCTTCCACGGCCTCCGGCTGGCGGGGATCTCCTGACATGGCGCTGCCCGTCGCCGACCCGCAGTTCTGGATCGTCACCGGCGCTGCCGCAGTGGCGCTCGGGGCGATCCTGCTGCGCCTGTTCCGTCGCCCGGCGAAGCACGAGATGCCGTGCGCCAAGTGCCCGAAAGTGAAATCCAGGATGTAGGAAGAAGAGTCGTCCGCACAAGCCGAGAGCGACGCGCCCCATACCGGCCAAGGCAAAGACGCGCCGCTCTCTCCGTCCCAACGCTGGCCGCTCGCGCGTCCGGCAATCGAAACGGAGTTCAGTGTATATGAACGTCGCCTCCCGCTTCCTCCTGCGGTGCCTGCGTTCCGCCGTCCGCACCCTCGCCCTCTGCGGCGGCCTCGCCGGCGCGCTCGCCAGTCCGGTCCGCGGCGACGAAAATCTCCTGGGCTACGTCTACGGTGCCGAAACCCTGCCGCAGGGCAAATGGGAGGCCTACCAGTGGGTCACCCTGCGCACCGGCAAGGCGACAGGCAGCTACCGCGCCTTCGACCTGCGCACCGAGATCGAGACCGGCCTCACCGACCGCCTGCAGGCCGCCTTCTACCTCAACGCCCGCGCGCACCACATCGACGGCGTCAGCGGGCTCGAGGAGCGCGACAGCTTCGCCTTCCAGGGCGCCTCGGCCGAATTCAAGTACCGCCTGAAGTCGCCCTACATCGACGGCTACGGCCTGGCGCTCTACGTCGAGCCGGGCTACAACCGGATCGACAGGATCGGCGGTGAGGTCGAAGAGGAGATCGAGCTCGAGACCAAGTTGATCTTCCAGAAGAACTTCCTCGAGGACACGCTGATCTGGAGCGTCAACTACACGCTCGAGCCCGAGTGGGCGATCGGCCACCACGAGGAGGAAGAGGACGACGAGGCGCCCGAGGCCGGCGAGCCCGCGGAGCATGCGGACGAGCAAGAGGCGCACAAGGAGCTCGCCGAAGAGCTCTCGACCGGCGTCTCCTACCGCGTCGCCGCGCGCTGGTTCGTCGGCACCGAGCTGCGGCTGCATTCGGAGTGGCCCGACTTCTCGCACCGCGAGCACCTCGCCGCCTTCCTCGGCCCGACGCTGCACTACGGCGGCGAGCGCTTCTGGTGGACAGCGAGCGTTCTGCCGCAGATCTGGGGCTGGCCCGACGACGAGGTGACGGATCTGCAGCTCGACGAGCACGAACGCCTCGAGGTGCGCTTCAAGCTCGGGGTGAACTTCCGGTGAGGCGCAGCGTCCGCGTCCTCTGGCTGGCGCCGCTGGCTCCGGCGGCCATTACCGTCGCCGGACCGGTGGCGGCGCACGCCGCGGTCTACCTGTCGGTGGCGGAGGCCCAGGCGGCGATCTTCCCCGGACAGCCGTTCGCCGCCGCGCCGGTCCGCCTGACCGCCGACCAGGTGGCGGCGATCGAGCAGGCGAGCGGCATGCAGGTGCGGCGACCCGAGATCGAGCGCTGGACCGGCCCGGGCGGCGCCGCGCTCTACCGCGATCGGGTGCTCGGTAAGCACGAGGAGATCGTCTACGTCCTGGGAGTTGCCGCCGACGGCACGGTGGCCGGCGTCGAGATCCTCGAGTATCGCGAGACCTACGGTGGCGAGATCCGCCGCCCCGAGTGGCGGGCTCAGTTCCGCGGCCGGAAGGCGGGGCAGCCGCTCACCCTCGGCAGCGAGATCCAGAACATCTCGGGAGCTACCCTCTCGTGCCGGCATGTCACCGATGGCGTTCGCCGGCTGCTCGCCACCCACGCCCTTGTCGCGCCCTCGGCCGGAGCCGCGGATGCCCGCCACTGAAGTGCGGCGGGCGCGTCCGCTGCTCGGCACCTACGTCGAAGTGACGGCGGTCGGAGGCGAACGCCACGAGCTCCTCCGCGCCGCCGGCGCGGCGCTCGACGCCGTTGCCGCGATCGGCCAGCGGTTGAGCTTTCACGACCCGCGCAGTCTCCTCTCCCGGCTCATGCGCGAAGCGCACCGCTCGCCGGTCGAGGTCGACGGCGCCACCCTCGGGCTCCTGCGGCGCACGCTGCGCTGGGCGCAGCGGACCGGCGGGCGTTTCGATCCCGTGCGGGCGGCGATTCGTCTCGTCGAGGCCGGAGTGCTGCCGGCGCCGCTCGGAACGCCTGCGCCCGACCCGCGGGCGACATACTGCGACGTCGAGCTCGATGCCGCCGGTCGTGTGCGCTTCCGCCGGCCCCTGTGGATCGACCTCGGAGGCATCGCCAAAGGCTTCGCGGTCGACCGGGCGGTGGCGACCCTGCGCCTTGCCGGCGTCCGCTCGGGCTGCGTCAACGCCGGCGGCGACCTGCGGGTCTTCGGCGAGCGCCGCGTCCGGGTCGGCCTGCGCGACGGCGCCCAGGGCGAGCGTCTCGTCGCTTTCGTCGAGCTCGCAGCCGCGGCGCTCGCCAGCTCTTCGGCCTGCTTTTCCCGGCGCATCGCCACGACTGCCGGCGCGTCCGCGCAGGCGACCGTTTCCCACCTCGTCGATACCCTCACCGGCGGGTTCTTCGTTGCGCCGCGGGGGGCGAGCGCCGTCGCCCCCTCCTGCCTCGCGGCCGAAGTCCTCGCCAAGATGGCGCTCTTTGCGCCGCGCCGGGCCGACGAGCTCGCGCGCTCGATTGGCGGCCGCCTGTTGCCGCTGTCGGAAGCCGGAACGTGAAGGTCGGGCGGCGCCAGCGCCGGCTGCTCTACGCGGTGTTCGCGCTGCTCTGGGCGAGCGCCGCTCTCTGGTGGCTGATCGCCGCAGATTTTCTGCCCGCCGCTCTCGGCGCCCCCGCCGCGGCCCTGGCCGAGCTCTGGCGCCCGCGCCTGCTGGCGCTGCACGGCCTGGCGGCCTACCTCTTCCTGATCGTCTGCGGCAGCTTGGTGCCGCTCCACATGCGACGGGCGCTCCTTGCCCGGGCCAATCGAACGAGTGGACTGGCGACCGCCGCCGCCATGGCGGTCCTCGCGGCATCGGGCTGGGGGCTCTACTATCTCGGCGACGAGGCGTGGCGCGAGTCGGCCCGTATCCTCCACGATCTGCTGGGCTTCGTCCTGCCGGTCGGTCTCGTCCTGCACGTTGTCTTCGGCCGGCGCTGGCGCCGGCGGCAAGGGCCCCGCCCGCCGCGGTAACCTTTCGCCGCTGCCGCGGTAGTTCCGGGCAGCATGAGCTCCGGAAGCGCCGCCATGACCGCCCCCGCCAACGACTCCGGGAACCCGCCCGCGCCTGCGGACAGCCAGCTCATGGGCCGGGTGCGGGACGGCGACGTGGCGCTCCTCGGCGAGCTCTTCGAACGTCATCACCAGCGCCTCTATCATTTCTTCCTGCGTCTCGCGCGCAGCCGCCAGGCGGCCGAGGATCTGGTGCAGGAGGTCTTCGTCCGCATGCTCAAGTACCGCCATACCTTCCGCAGCGAATCCGAGTTCGTGCCGTGGATGTTCACCCTGGCGCGCAACGCCGCGACCGACCTGTATCGCGCGCGGCCGAAAGAGCTGCCGCAGGAGCCGGACGCGCCGGAACCCGAGGCCGAGCTGCCGCACCCGATCGCCGGCATCGAGCGCGCCGAACAGGAAAGGAAGCTCCGCCGGGCGCTCGCCCAGCTCGATCCCGCCAGGCGCGAGATCCTGCTCCTGGCGCGCTTTTCGGAGTTGAAGTACGACCGCATCGCCGAGCAGCTGGGCATCTCGGAGGGGGCGGTGAAGGTGCGGGTCCACCGGGCGATGAAGGAGCTCAAGGCGGCGTACCTCGCCGACGGAGCCGTTCAGGCGCCGGAGACCGGGGAGGTCGGATGAACCGCGAAATCATGACTTGCGAAACCATGCAGGAGCGCCTGACTGCCCGCTTGCAGGGCGAGCTCGCGCCGGCCGAGCTCGCCCTGCTCGAAGCGCACCTTGCCGCCTGCGCCGCCTGTGCGGCCGAAGCGGCGAGCCTGGCGGAGCTCTGGCGCGACCTGGGAGACACCGGCGAAGCGGTCCCGAGCGGACGTCTGCGCGCCCGGCTCGATGCCCTCATCGCCGCCGAGCTCGCGGCCGGGCGGGAGCGGACCGCCGCGCCGCTCGCCTTTCCGGAGCCGACGGCGGCGCGGCGCGAGCCCGTGAGCGGTAGCTCCACGCCGGGATTCCGCGGCGCCAGCCTCTTCGATCGCCGGTTCCTGGCGCTCGCGGCGATGCTCCTCGTCGGCCTCGGGCTCGGCTATCTCCTCTTCGGCCGCAACGTCGACGATGTCGCCACTCTGCGGCGCGAGGTCGGCGACCTGCACACCATGGTGGCCCTCTCGCTGCTCGAAAAGGGATCGGTCTCCGAGCGCCTGCAGGGGGTCGCCTACAGCCGCGAAGTCGCCGTCGAGCGCGACTTCAGCGTCGCGCGGGGCAAGAGCGGGCAGAGCGGCCCGAGCGCTGCTCCGACGCCCGGCGCCCAGAACGAGCAGGTCGTGGCGGCGCTCTTCACGCGGCTGCTGGAGGACCCCAACGTCAACGTCCGGCTGGCCGCGCTCGAGGCGCTGCGACCGCTCGCCGCCCACGCCGACCGCCGCGGCGAGTTCGTGGCGGCGGTCGCCCGACAGCAGTCGCCGCTCGTCGCGCTGTCGCTCATCGACCTGCTGCTCGAGTCGGACGGCGCCGCCGCGCGCCACGATCTCGAGCAACTGCTCGCCAACGACCAACTCGACCCGGTGGTTCGCGGCTACCTCCGCGACCGCCTCGGAAGGAGCGCCTGATGAACCCCTGCAGCCCGATTCGCCTCCGCCGGTGCGTCTGGGCCGCGGCCCTCGCGGCGAGCGCCGCGCTGGTTGCTGCCGCATCGCCGCTCGCCGCCCTCGAGCAGTCCGAGACGGTGACCCGGAGCTTCACTCTCGCCGCCGTCGACGGACGCCGCACGCTCGTGGTCGATAACCTGAGCGGCGCAATCGCCATCGAGGCCGGTAGCGGCGACGCCGTCGAGCTCACGCTCACCCAGACGTTCGTGGCAAAGAGCGCCGCCGAGATGGCCCGTGCCCGCGCCGAGGTGACGCTCGACGTCGTCCAGCTACCCGGCCGGCTCGAGCTCGTGCAGAAGGGACCGTGGAGCTGCCGGGGCCGCGAGCATGCGCGGCGCGGCAATTGCTGCTGCGACCACGAGGAGCGCGACTACGAGGTGCGCTTCGACTGGCAGCTCCGGGTGCCGCGCGCGGTCGATCTCGAGGTGAGCGACGTCAACGAGGGGGCGATCCGCATCTCCGGCGTCGTCGGCCGCCTCGACGTCGACCACGTCAACGACGACGTCACCCTGCTGGGGGTTGCCGGGGTCGTCGCGGCGAATACCGTCAACGGCGAGCTCAAGGTGGACTTCGCCGCACTGCCGGCCGGCGACTGCGACTTCGGCACGGTGAACGGCGACATCGAACTGGCGTTCCCGAAGGGGCTCGGCGCCGAGCTCTCCTTCTCGACGCTGAACGGCGAAGTCTTCACCGACTTCCCGTTCGCGCTGGCGAAACTCCCGCCGACGAGCACGCGCTCGAAGTCCGGCGGTCGCCAGCATCTCGAAGTGGGCGGGCGAACCGTCGCCACACTCGGCGGCGGCGGCATCGGCCTCGCCTGTCAGACGATCAACGGCGACATCACGATTCGCGAGCGTTCCTGACGCTTGCCTGGGGAGAATGAAATGAACCAACAGCAGAGAATTTTCCGCTCCACCTTCGGCGGCGCACTCCTGGCGGGCGCGCTGGCCTGGACGACGACGGCGGCTCCCGGCCGGGCGGAGCACCTGGTGGTGCCCCTGTCGGACGCCGCGAAACCGGCCGAGCTCGAGGTCTCGCTCGTGATGGGTTCGATCAAGGTCACCGGGGGGGCGACGCGCGAGGTCGTCATCGAGGCCCGGTCCCGGGCCGAGGACGAGAAGCGCAAGGACAAGGATCTCCCGGGCGATCGCACCGGCATGCGCCGGATCCCCAATACGAGCATCGGGCTCGAAGCCGAGGAGGAGGGGAACAAGGTTTCGATCTCCGCCGAGTCGTGGGCCCGCGCCGTCGACCTCGAGATCCAGGTGCCGTCCGGCAGCTCTGTGGCCCTGTCGACGGTCAACGACGGCGACATCGAGGTGTCGAACATCGAAGGCGAGGTCGAGGTTAGCAACACCAACGGCGAGATCCGGGTGACGAACGTGCGCGGGCCGGTCTCCGCCAACACCGTCAACGGCGACGTCACGGTGGTCTTCTCCTCCGCCATGGCAGCCTCGCCGATGGCGTTCTCCACCCTCAACGGCGACGTCGATGTCACCTTTCCGCCCAGCCTCAAGGCAACCGTGCGGCTGCAATCGGACAACGGCGATATCTACTCCGACTTCGACGTGGCGGTCGCCACCGAGAACCTGAAGGGGCCGGAGACGAAAAAGGAGAAGGGCCGCTACCACGTCATCGTCTCGCGCGAGATGATCGGCGACATCAACGGCGGCGGCCCCGAGATCCTGTTCAAGACCTTCAACGGCGACGTCCTCCTGCGCCGCGCCAAGAATTAGTCCGCCGGCCGGCGCGAATACCGGGCTCTGCTCCGCAGCTGGAGTAGAGTCCGTTTTCATGTCCGAAGAAGAGTCCGCCGGAAGCGGGCCGGCCGACGTCACGACGCTGATCGCCGCGGCGCGCGGTGGCGAGAAGCGCGCTTCGGAGGCGCTCTACGAGCGGGTCTACTCCGAGCTCAAGAGGCTCGCTCACGTGCAGCTCTCGGTGCACGGCCGCCCCGGGCAGACCCTGGACACCACGGCGCTGGTGCACGAGACCTACCTCCGGCTCGCCGGCCCGGCGGGCGCGGCGCCCGCCGACCGGGCGCACTTCTTCAACCTCGCGGCGCGCGTCATGCGCCACGTCATCGTCGACTTCGCGCGCCGGCGCGACGCCGACAAGCGCGGCGGCGGCGTCGTGCCGATCGAGCTCGAGGAGGCCGCGCATCGTCTGGCCGATCCCGGCGGCACGCTGTCGATCGAGATGCTGGCGCTCGACCGCGCCCTGGACGAGCTCGAGCGCGCCAGTCCCGAGCTGGCACACCTGGTCGAGCTGCGCTTCTTTGCTGGCCTCGCGCTCGAGGAGATCGCCCCGATCGTCGAACGCAGCGAGCGTTCGCTGAAACGCGACTGGCGGCGGGCGCAGGCCTTCCTGCGCGCCGCGCTCGAGGGCCGGACGGCCGCCCCCGCTCCGGCGCCATGAGGCGGGAAAGGTCGTTCGGGCGGCCGCCGCGGCTGTCCCCGCGCGCGGCCGGACTGCGCCTCCAGCATCGGAGAGCACCGGACCGGACATGACGCAGCGCTGGGAGTCGATTTTCGACGAGCTGGTGGAGGCGAGCGCCGAAGTGCGCGCGGCGCGCCTCGCCGAGATCGCCGCCGGCGATCCCGAGCTGGCGCGCTTCCTCGGCGAGCTTCTCGCCGCCGATCGCACCGAGGAGGAGTTCATCGGCGCACCGCTCCTCGCGCGAGCGCCGGTCTTCGTCGCCTCGGCGCTCGAAGCGGGCGTGGCGCGTCTCGAAGACGAACCGACGGTCGAGGAGGGTTTCGTCGTCCTTCCGGCGGACGAGGCGGAGACGATCGGGCCCTATCGCCTGGTGCGCTGCCTCGGCGAGGGCGGCATGGGCGAGGTCTTCCTCGCCGAGCGCTCGGACGGCGAGTTCGAACAGAAGGTGGCGCTCAAGCGGATCCGCGCCGGCCTCGAGTCGCAGGCGATCGCCGAGCGCTTCCTGCGCGAGCGCCAGATCCTCGCCCGCCTCGACCATCCCGGCATCGCTCATCTGCTCGACGGCGGCTCGACCGACGACGGCGACCCCTATTTCGTCCTCGAGCATGTCGAAGGTGTGCCGATCACCGCCTGGTGCGAGCAGCGCGCCGCGCCACTCGAGCAGCGCATCCGGCTGATGATCGAGGTGGCCGACGCGGTCGACGCCGCCCATCGCCAGCTGGTGGTGCATCGCGACCTCAAGCCGACCAACATCCTGGTGACCGCGAGCGGCCGGGTGAAGCTGCTCGATTTCGGCATCGCCAAGCTCCTGCAGGCCGAGGCGTTCGACGAACGCCAGACGCAGGTCGGCGGCCAGCCACTCACCCCCGCCTACGCCGCGCCGGAGCAGATCCTCGGCGAAGCCGTGACCACCGCCACCGACGTCTACTCGATGGGCGCGCTGCTGTTCGAGCTGCTCACCGGGCGGCCGCCGTTCGATCGCTCGGGGCGGCCGCTGCCGGCGCTCGTGCGGGCGATCGATTCGGAGACTCTCGAGCGGCCCTCGGTGGTCGCCGCCGGCGCCGACGACCACGAGCCGGAGCGCGAGACGGTGCGCGGCTTCGCGCCGCGTCTCCAGGGCGATCTCGACTCGATCGCGCTCAAGGCGTTGAACCGTGATCCGGCCCGACGCTACCCGTCGGCCGCCGCCTTCGGTGACGACCTGCGCCGCTTCCTCGTCGGCCGGCCGGTTAAGGCGCGCCCGGACAGCGCCAGCTACCGGCTGCGCAAGTTCGTCGGTCGCCACAGTCTGGGTGTCGCGGCCGGAATCGTCTTTCTGGCGGCGATCGTCGCCGGCATCGTCGCGGTCATCTGGCAGGCGGGAGTCGCCCGCGGCGAAGCGCGGCGGGCGGATCGCGTCAAGACGTTCCTGATCGAGCTCTTTCGCGAGGCCGATCCGTCGCAGACCCTGGGCGAGACGATCACCGCGCGCGAGATCCTCGAGAAGGGGGCGAAGCGGCTCGAAGAGCAGCTCGTCGAGGAGCCGGCGGTGCGTGCCGAGCTGCTCGACGCCATCGCCCAGGTGGAGCGCAACCTGGGGTTGCTCGAGCCGGCGGCCCAGCGCGCCGATGCGGTGCTCGCCCTGCGCCGGCTGAGGGCCGCGAGCGCCCCGAAAGAGCTCGCCGCGAGCCTCGTGACCCGGGCCGAGATCCTGTTCGACCAGGGCGACCTCGCGCCGGCGCGGGCGCTGCTCGATGAAGCCCTGCGTCTCGCGCCGGGCCTCGACTCGGTGGCGTCGCCGCTCGGGCGTCGCTGGTCGGAGGCGCGCTTCTCGATCCTCGGGCAGCAGCTCGACATCGCCGAGGCCGAGAGACTGGCGCGGCGGGCGCTCGCCGAGGTGGGGGCGCACCCGGACGCCGATGCGCTCGATCTGGCCCATTGGCGGCTCGGTCTCGCCGGGCTGTTGATCGACTCGAGCCGGATCGCCGAGGCCGAGCCGCTGGTACGGGAAACCCTGCCGGCGCTCGCCGAGACCAAGGGCAGGAATCCCCTGCAGCTCGCCACGCGGCGACTCGAGGCGGGGGAGATGCTCGACGTGCTGGGCGACGACGAGGGGGCCGAGCGCTGGCTGGTCTCCGGCCTCGATCTCGACCGCTCGGCCTTGGGTCCGGACCATCCGGAAGTGGCCCTCTGGGAGATCAAGCTCGGCTACCACTGGAGCGAGTCGCGCCGCTACGACGACGCCGAGCGGGTGCTTCAGCATGCGGCCGCGGTGTTGCGCAAGATCGGGCACTACGACGCCGGCTCGGCGCTGCGCTATCTGGGCTTCGTCGAGATGGGCCGCGAGCGCTACCTTCTCGCCTACGAGCACTTCGTCGAGGCGGAGCGCGTCTTCCGCGAGACGCTGGGCGAGGACGGGCCCCTGCAGCGCGCGGCCCGCATGTCACAGGGCTGGGCGCTGCTCAAGGCACGGCGCTTCGCCGAGGCGAAGCCGCTGCTCGAGAAGCTCGCGGCCGAGACCGAGACGGCCGACGGTCCGCAGAGCTTGCCGTTGCGCGCCGCCCTCAAGTACCTGGGCGAGGCCGAGCGCGAGACCGGCGCGCCGGGCACGGCGCTCGAGCACCATCGCCGCGCGCTGGCGATCGAGCGCCACGCCTACGGCAAGGACGAGCACCTGGGGATCGCCGCCTCGCGTCATCAGATCGCCCTCGACCTCCTGGCGATGGACGATGCCGCTTCGTGGACGAGCGCCGCCGAGGAGATCGCGACAGCGATTGCCATCGTGCGCAAGCTCGATCCGCAAGCCCCGCGGCTCGACGACTTCCTGCTCACCTCCGGCGAGATCGCCCGGCGCCGCGGCGACGCCGCCGCCGCCCGCCGCGATCTCACGGAAGCGGTCGCCCGCTTCCGCGCCCACGATGGCCCCACCCACGCGCGCACCGTCGCCGCTGAAGGTGCGCTCGCGGCGCTCGACCGGCCTGACCGCACCCATCCGAAAGTCGAGCGCTTCGGACCTTCGCCCGACTGAGCGGCGCCGGAGCCTCGGCTCTGGAGGCGGGTCCGAGCGCACGCTCAGCGCCGCCGCGCTTGGCGCAGGAGGGCGACCGCCGCGGCGATGGCCCCGGCGAGTGCCGCCGCCGCCGCGAGGTCGAAGGCGGCGGTGAAGCTGGCGCCGCCGCCGCCGACGGCGCGGTGGGCCCAGGCGCCGGCGACCGGGCCGAGGGCGAAGCCGAGCGAGCCCGCGACATTGAAGCCGGCGAGGGCGCTGGCGCGGGTTTCTGGGGCGGTCCATTCGGCGGTGAGCGCGAGGGTCGGCGGGAAGATCATCGCCGCGAAGGCGCCGAGCGTCATGAGCAGGGGGTAGTACGAGCCGGCGCCGACACGCCCGAGCATGGCGAAGGCGGCGGCGTAGCCGGCGCACCCCAGCGTGAGGAGCAGGAACGGCCCGAAGCGCCGCGCCAGGCGGTAAGTGCCCAACTGCAGGAAGGCGAACGGCAGCAGGAAGGCGGCGAGGGCGCGGCCGCGGGCTGCCGGATCGGCGCCGTGCTGGGCAAGCAGCCAGAGCGGAAAGAGGATGACGAAGAGGCCGACGGTGAAGCGCTCCATGGCATAGAGCGCCCAGGGCAGGAGCAGCTGCGGGCGCGCCGCGAGGGCGTGACCGATCTCGCGAAGGCGCGGCCGGCCGAGCTGCGCCGGCGCGTCGGAGAGCGCCAGCGCGGCGGCCGCGAGCAGGAGGAAGAGCGCCCCGGCGAGCGCCAGGGGCGCCCGCCCGCCCCAGTGCTGCGTCACCAGGCCGCCGATCGGCGCGCCCAGCCCGACGCCGAGGATCAGCGAAGCGCCGGCCAAACCGGCGAGCCTTGGGCGGCTGCGCTCGTCGGAGTTGTCGGCGCCATCGAACAGCAGCGCCATGGTCGTCGACCAGCCGGCGATCGCCGCCCCTCCCTGCAGAAAGCGCAGCCCGAGGAGCAGCGGAATCGAGTCGATCTCGAGGTAAGCGAGGTAGATCAGCCCGCTGGCCGCGAAGCCCGCGACGATGAACGGCTTGCGGCGCCCGGTGCGGTCGGAGAGCGCCCCCCAGAGCGGGGCGAACAGCAGGTAGGCCACCATCTCGACGGTGAAGAAGAGCGCCGCGTCGGCGACCGAGCCGCCCAGCTCGTCGACCACCAGCTCCTTGAGGCCAGCGACGACCAGCGTCAGGTTCAGCATAGCGACGAAGAGACAGGCACAGGCGAGCGCCGTAGCGCGCGCCGGGGAGGGCGCGACCGAAGCGGGGACAGGGGCGGGAGCGGGTGGCATTCGGGAGCTCGGCCCGGCTGCGGGCGGCGCGAGATTCTGCCACGGCGCGGCGCGGGCTAAAATAGGAGAGAATCCAATGAACTGAACGGGCAAGGAGCTGGGAACCGCGGTGACCGAACGCAACAGCGGGACGATCCTCGACGGCAAGTACGAGATTCTCGACCGGCTTGCCGCCGGCGGCATGGGCGAGATCTGGCGGGCGCGCCACGTCCATCTGCAGGAGTTGCGCGTCATCAAGATTCTGCGCGCCGACCGTGCCACCGATCCCCACGCCCTGCAGCGCTTCGCCCAGGAAGCGCGCATCGCCACCCAGATCAAGCACCCGAACGTCGCCATTCTCTACGACTTCTCGCGTCTGCCCGACGGCAGCTTCTACATGGTTTCGGAGCACATCGAGGGCGAGCACGTTCACGACTGGCTGAAGTCGCACGGCGTCTTTCCGCTGCCCCTCGCCGTCGACCTGGGCATCCAGACCCTGCGCGGGCTCGAGGCGATCCACGCCGCCGGCGTGATCCACCGCGACATCTCACCCGACAACATGATGATCACCCGCGACCGCCGCGGGCGCTATCAGATGAAGCTCATCGATCTCGGCTTGGCGAAGAACCTCGAGGTCCAGGCCGGCCTCGAGATCACCCAGGCCGGCATCTTCATGGGCAAGCTCATGTACTGCTCGCCCGAGCAGGCGGGGGCGATCAAGGACGCGCCGCTCGACCACCGCAGCGACCTGTACTCGTTCGCCGCCGTGCTCTACGAGATGATCACCGGCAAGCCCCCCTTCGACTCCGAGAATCAGCACGGTTTCGTCTTCAAGCGCCTGACCGAGCCGCCGATTCCGCTCATCGGCAGGAACCCCCAGGTGCGCGTGCCCCAGGAGTTGAACGACCTGGTGCTCAAGGGACTCGAGAAGGACCGCGAGCTGCGCTTCCCCGACGCGATCACCTTCCTGCAGGCGCTGGTGCGGATGGCCGAGCAGCTGCGGCAGGTGGCGACGCAGGAGATCGAAGTCCCGGCGGGGGTGCGCAGCGCCGCCAGGCCGCCGGCGTCGAGCTCGCCGCGACCGACCTCGCGGACCGGCTCGGCCTCGGAGCTCTCGCGCGAGGAGCGCATCGATCTGCTCGCCCAGATCGAGCGCGCGGCGAAGAAGGTCAGCGAGTCGTCGCGCCTCGCCGAGCTCGCCTCCCAGGCCTTCGCCGCCGGCCGCTACGACGACGCCGCCGGACTGGTCACCCAGCTCGAATCCGTGGCACCGCGGAATCCCGCCGTGGCCCGGTTGAAGGAACAGCTCGCCGACGTCGGCAGGGGGCTGCAGGCGCCGGCCGCGAAACCGCCGTCCGCGCCGCCGGCTCCGGCCCCGGCCGCAGCTCCGGCCCCCGCCCGGCCCAGCCGCACCGCCGATATCGTGCTGCCGCCGCCCGTGACGCCCGCCGTCGCGCCGGCGCCCGCTGTCC
>JBGARM010000140.1:0-7742 GCA_044230215.1 Thermoanaerobaculia bacterium
TTCGACGAGCTCCGGCCGATCCTGCAGTCGCGCTCGCTGCGCTGGAGCTACGGCACGACGAAGAACTCACAGTTCGATCTCCGGCTGCAACGGCTCGCCGCCCTGCCGCCCACGGAGATGGTCGCCCAAGTCCGCGCCGCCGGTTTCGCCGCCATCGTCCTCGATCGACGGGGCTATGCAGAAAACGCCCGGCAGCTGGCGGGGGCGCTGCGCAGGGAGCTGGGTGCTCCGCGGATCGCCAGCCGGGATCGGCGCTGGGAGCTCTTCCCGCTATTGCGCGACCTGGCGGGAAGCAGCGCCGCCGAGCCCGCGGATCCGGAGCTCTTCGGCGACAGCTTCGAAAGCGGTGCCAGCGATCGCTGGACGTCGGCAACTCCCTAGGCCGACAGCTTCGGCCTAGGGCGAGGAGCTGCTCCAGGCGGAGAGATCGCCGCTCTCGAAGTGGTCGAGGAAGATCTCGTCGAACCTGAAGCGCGCATGATTGTCCATGCTCAGGCGGAACTGCGGCCACGGCTGCCGGGCGCCGATCGCGCCCGGACCGAAACTCCAGCTGGAGAGCCATCCGCTGAGCGGACTGGCCTTGATGCCCGTCGCCACGATCTCGGCAGCGCCGTCGCCGTCGAGGTCGCCGATGCCGAGCGACTGCACCGGCCCAGGTGTCGTCAGCAACCAGTCCGTCGGCGGGTCGGGGCAGGTCACGTCGCGGGTGAGCTGGACGCCGGCTTCGTTCCAGACGACGACGTCCCAGTTCGATGGCAGCGCGACCTCGAGTCCGCCATTGCCGTCCAGGTCTGCGACGACGGGCGAGGCCGAGGTGCCGTAGCGTACGTACGTCGTCGGCGGGCAGGAAGCCGGTACCGCCGGCTGCTGTGGCCAGCCGGCGAGCGAAGTGCCGTTGCCATTCACCGCGTAGACCCAGCCCTGGGCACCCGAGTCGACTTTCTGCAGGGTATTGAAGACCACCTCGAGATCGCCGTCGCCGTCGAAGTCAGCCAGGGCCGGCGAGCCTTGGACATAGCGGTCGCCGGGCAGCACGACCGGCCAGCCGGGCAGGGGCACGCCGAACCGGTTGATGGCATAGACCGCTTCGGTGACCGCGTGCGTCACGCCGAGCGGGGCGCAGATCGGGCGGTCCCAGCACCAGCCCGTACCGACGACGATGTCCAGCCAACCGTCGCCATCGATGTCGCCCAGCGCCGGCGAGGAGTCGACCGTCTCATCGACGAAGTACGGGAAGGGGAACATCTCGCTGGCAAGGTTGTTGCGGAAGACGTGGATCAGCCCGCCGTCGCCGGTCGAACCGGGCAGGTTGGGATTCTCCGGCGCGCCGATGACGATTTCGGGGATGCCGTCGCGGTCGAGGTCGCCGATTGCCGGCGACGACCACGGGGTGTCGGTGAGCGACACCTGGTACTTGAGCGAGCAGTCGTGGTTGATCACCCGCACCTTGAAGTCCCAGGCGCCGAAGACGATCTCCATCAATCCGCCGTCGTCGAAGTCGAGGTCGGCCAGCGCCGGGCTCGAGAAGACGCCGGCCGCGGTGGTGAACTTGCACTGAAAGGCACCCGTGTTGCTGAGCACGGTGACCCCGGGAGTGGTTCCCACCTGCAGGGTCGAGCCGGCGCCGACGACGACTTCAGGCAGCCCGTCGCCGTCGATGTCGGCCACCGCCGGCTTGCCGCCGATGCCGGTGTCGCCGGTGTCGTACTGCCAGAGGAGCAGGCCGTTCCCCCGGTAGGCGTAGACCTTGCCGTCGTTGGCGCCGAAGATGACCTCGTTCTCGAGGTCGCCGTCGAGGTCGGCGAAGGCCGGCGGGCCGAGATAGTTCGCCCCGGAGCCGACAGCTACCGGGAAACCGGGGGTCGGCGTCGGATTGGCCGCCCGGGCGCCAGCCGGCGCGAACAGGAGCGTGCCCAACACGACCGCGCCGGGAACGATTCGCTGCGACAACGGTGGACGAAGGTGCTTCGGCTGGACCACTCGGACCCTCCTGGGCCGCGCAGCTTACCGCCTTTCGCCGCCCGCGACGGTGAAGCCGGTCACTGGCCCGGCCACCGCCGCCATGCCGGGCAGCCGCTCGACCTCCGCCGGGTGATCCCGCATTCCGTCCCAGCGGATCCAGCAGACGGGCTCGCGGATCTGGCGCGCTGCAATCCACCGTCGCAGCGCGTCGCGCAGCGCCGGCTCCCCCTCCGGGGCCCGGATCACGGCATCTTGCAACGGCCAGTCCGGGGGGGCGCCTCCCGAATAGCCGTTGATCGTCGGGATTCCAGTCGCCATCGAAGCCCACATCGCTTCCAGATGAACGTGGTGCGGCATCGCGCCCGGATCGTCGGAGGAGTAGAAGAAGACCGCGCAGTCGGGAGGAATCCGCTGCGCGAGCCGCGCCACGGTCGCGCGCACCGGACCCCGGCGATAGGTTTCGGGCGTCTGCACCTGTTCGAGGACGACCAGCGCTGCGAGCGGCAGGAGCCAGGCACGCCAACGCCGGGAGTCTTCGAGCCGCTGCCAGGCGAGAGCCAGGCAGAGCGCCAGCGGCAGCAAGCCGACGACCGCGAGACGACCTACGGCGCGGATGGCGGTGGCTCCGGGAACGACCTCGTAGACCGCGCGCCAGAGCGACCAGCCGCCAGGCCAGCGCATCGCCAGGAGCACCGCCAGGCCGAAAGCAACCACCATCCACCGCAGCGGCTCGATCCGGAGTCTCACGGCGAGGCCAGCCCCCCAAAGCACCAGCGCCCAGGTGACGAAGCCGAGACCCAACCGATGGACCCATTCGTACGGTACCTGCGCGCCCAGCAGGGACTCCGACAGCCCTCCATAGAGCAAGCTCCCGGGTCCGAGGTTGAGCCAGGATCCTGGGCGCGGCAGCAGGAGCAGAACCTCGCCCAGCGAGTGCCCGCCGAGACGGCGTGCCGCTGCCAGATAGTGAAACGCCCACGGCAGCGCGGCCAGAGCAGCGACCAGGGCTCCCGTAACCCAGGCGGTCGGATCCCGCCGCAGCCCGGCCCAGAGGCGTGCGCGGCTCTCTTCCCGCGCGAGTGCGATGGCCGCGGTCAGGGCAAGCAGAAGAAGGAAGATCCAGGTGTGATAGACCCCGGCGTAGAGCTGCCACACGCAAGAGCCCCAGAACAGCGCGATCCAGGCTCGACCCGCGCTTCGGCGTTCGAAAATCGCGATCAGCGCTGCCACAGCGGCGACCTCGATGAAGCCCGCCGCCATCTGCAGGTGATTGAGCACGACGGCGCGCGGGCTGGAGAAGGCGAACAGAAAGGCCCCCGCCGTCGCCGCGCCGATGCTGAAGCCGAAGAACCGCCGCGCCAGCAAGTAGAACGCGGCGAAGTTCAAGGCCGCCAGCGTCAGTGCGAGGACTGCGCAGGCGGTCTCGGGAGCGAGCCCGGCAAGGCGCGCGGCAGCGTAGATCGGCTGCAACCCGAGCAACGATTCGGTGTACGCAGCGACGTTGGGCTCGGGATAGAAGTACGCAGGCGACCAGAAATCCGCGTGATCGTGATCCCCGCGCAGCCAGCGATAGCCGTGCTCGAGCGTCCAGTCGTTCAGACGGTCGTCGCCGGGCTCGCCGATGACCATCTTGAAGCCGCTCAGAATCTCCTGCCGGTGAAGCAGGAAGAGGCCGCCAATTCCCACCAGCGCGACAAGCAGGAGGTGCCTGTACCTGCCGCGCAACGCCGAAGGAAGCACCGCTCCTTCGCTCATCGCCTTTCGAGGATGACCAGATCCTGATAGTTCTGCATGCCGCCCTCGATGATCTCCAGCACGCGAAAGTGCTCGCCCCATTCGCGGCGGGTCCACTCCGGAGACTGAAAGATGCCGCGATAATAGCCGGCGGGCGCCACCCCCTCGAGCGCGAGGTCCTCTCCCGCATCGAGGTAGCCGATCGCCCGGACGTCGAGTCCGTTCTTGCGCCGCGACCACGAGAACCTTCTGGCGGGGATCGTCCGCGGGAAGCAGAAGCGGGCAGCGAACGGACCGTGCACCGAGGCCAGGAAGAGTCCGCCCGGAGCGATCATGCGGCGCATCTCCGCGAGCCATGCGTGCTGCAGGTCGCGGTTCAGGTGAGAGAACACCGAATAGCCGATCACCAGCGGGAAGTAGCCGTCGGGATAGTCGGTCGGCGGCTGCGGTCGAATGGCGCGGAAGCGTCCTCCAGAGAGATTCTCGGCGCACCAGGCGACCGCCTCGGAGTCGATGTCGGCACCGTGGACCTCGAGACCCGGACGGGCGCGCAGGAAGCACCTCGTCACCCGGCCGCAGCCGCAACCCCAATCGAGCATCCGCGGCACCGAATCCCAGTCGCGATAGCGCGCGACCGCGTCGACGAACTCGGTATAGGAACGCACGCCGTCGGCGTCGAAGAATCCGGGATCGGGAGATCCGCTGACCCGCAACATCAGTTCCGTGGGCGGGTGCGGCAGATCTGTGAGCTCCGGCTGCAGTGTCGTCCGCAGGGCGGTCAGCAGACGCTTCCCGTCGCGCGCCTCGATGACGACACTTTGGTGGGTGCTCCGGCGCGGCAGATCGAAGCGGAAGCCCGAGTCGCCGGCGTGCGGAATCCAGGAGAAGATCGAGGCAACATCCTCGCGCCGCGTCGGCGCAGCCTGAGCGACTTCGACCCCATCGACGGTAACCACGATCGAGGCCGTGGCGAAATCCGGATGACAGATCCAGCCGGAGAGCCGCCAGCTTTCCCCCTGCACCTGCATCGTTTCGAAATGACCGCGACCGGGTCCGACTGCCTTCATCTGCCCATCCTCGTTCCCCGTGGCGGCAGGCCCGTTCTCACGGCGCCAACGCTTCGAGGCGCGCGGCGACCTTCTCCGCGGCGTGGCGCCAGGTCCATTTGGCGGCCATTTCGCGGGCGGCAGCGACTCCCTTGGCGCGCGCTTCGTCCTGGTTCTCGTAGACGTGGCGCAGGAGATGGCGCAGGTGCTCTTCGTCGGCCTTCGCCCAGCGGAAGCCGGCGTAGTAGGGGCACTTGGCGACCGCCGGGATGGTGTCGGCGACTGCCAGACGGTAGGCGATGCCGTCGTGGACGAATTCGGTGTGCGAGCTCCAGTCGGAGGCGATCGTCGGCAGGCCCGAGGCCATCGCCTCCATCAGCGGCATGTCCCAGCCCTCGCCGCGCGACACGGCGAGGAAACAGTCGGCCGAGCGGTAGAGCATCGGCAGCTGGGCGTGCGGGAAGTCGAGGTTGAAGAGATAGGAGATCTTGCCGCCCCCGGCCCGGAGACCGAGGTTGCGGATCTCCGTCTTCAGCTTGGGATCCGGATCGCGGTTGCTGATCTTGCACAGCAACCGAACCGGCTCGTCGGCGCGGAAGGTGTCGTTGAAGGCGCGCAGCAGCAACCAGGGGTCTTTGCGCTCGCCCCACTCGAAGTTGGCGAGGAAGACGAACTCGCCGGTCGGGCTCGCCAGGCGCCGTGCCCCGGGGTGGAAGGCGTCGGTGTCGACACCGAGCGGGATCTTGTGGATCGGGCGCTCGAGGCCCGAGGCGAGGAAGCCCTGGCGGTTGAACTCGGAGGGCACCCAGATCTCGTCCATCTCGTTCGCCTGCTCGACCCAGTCGCGCGGGAAGCCGTCGACCTCGAGCATCGTGAAGCCGACCCGGACCTTGCCCGTGGCGCGGCGGAAGACGTCGCCCTGGCCGTAGACCACCGAGATGCCCGACGTCGCGTGGGAGCGCGGCAGGGCGCGGCTGCGGACGACGTTGAGGTAGTAGTCGCCGGTGTTCTCGGGCTCCTCCACCTGGAACGGCGATCCCTTGCCGTAGACGTAGCGGTAGACGCAGCGCACTCCGAGGTGATGATCGAGCTCGTGGAGATAGGCGCGGCTCGAGCGCGCATAGCCGGTCGGGAAGTTGAGGATCGACTGCCAGACCAGGTCGCGCCGGTAGCGCCCGTCGAGCTCGGCCTGCCATTTGGCGCGGAAAACCGCCCGGCTGCGTTCGAACAGCGCCGTCCTGGAGGCGTCGTCGCCGGCGGTCGAGCCGTGCTCGTCGTGCACCACCTGGGAGTCGCCGGCGTAGAGGGTGCGGAAGCCGGCCCGGCGGGCGCGCAGGCAGTAGTCGGTGTCTTCGAAATACGATTCGAAATCCTCCGCCAGTCCGCCGATGGCGGCGAGCACCGAGCGCTTCAGATAGGCCACCGCGAAGGTGATGCCCTCCACTTCCCGCCAGCCGGTGTACTGCCCGACCTCGCGTTCCAGCGCGCCGATCTGCTGCCCCCACATGGTGTCGGGCAGGATGTAGGTGCCGGCGTGCAGCAGCCGGCCGTCGCCCAGCACCTGGCGGCAGCCGACGATGCCGACCTCCGGCGCCGAGTAGGCCGCCGCGCGCAGGCGCTGCAGCCAGTCGCGGCGGGGGAACTCGAGGTCGTTGTTGAGCAGGACCACATCCCGGTCGGGCGGCACAGCGGCGATCCCCACGTTGTTGCCCCGCACGTAGCCGAGGTTCGCCGGCAGGGCGAGGAGCCGCACCGCCGGATAGGCCGCCAGCCGCTCTGGCGTGCCATCGGTCGAGCCGTTGTCGACCACCAGCAGCTCGGCACCCGAGAGGTCGCTCGTCAGCAGCGTTTCGAGACACCGCCGGGTCAGCTCCCATCGATTCCAGGTGAGCAGGATCAGGGTGACCGGCGGCAGGACCGGGGTCTCCGCACCCGGCGGCGGATTCCAGGTCACTCGGACGGTTCCGTGCCGGCGGCGGCGAGGTCCCGGGTCGCGGGCCAGGGGGCAGCGGCGGCGCGCGGCGATGCGGCCGCCGCGAGGGGACTCGGCGTGAGCGAGGTCCAGAGGTCCTGCAGAGTCTCTTCGAGATCGGCCGGAGCGATCAGCGTCGTCTCGTTCCAGTACTCCGGCTGATGGGCGAGGCGCGGCAATGGCGCGAGCCCGTCGGCCAGGCGGGCGAGCTGCATCAGGTCGGCGGGCCGCAGCAGGGTCTGCAGCAGGCGCAGCTCGCGCGACCGCCGGTCGAGCGCGTCTTCGAGGGCCGCGACCCGCCCTTGGAGGCGCGCGATGCGCAGCCGGAGAGCCTCTGGACCGGTCTCGCTCACGGTTCCTCCCCCGCCCTTTCCGTTCATCCTCACCAGGCCCTGCCGAAGAGGCCCCGCAGGCGCTGCAGCACCTTCCAGCTCAGCGATCGCGTCACGGCATCGTGAAAATGCGAGAGCTCGCGCAGGCGGGACTCGAGCTCCGCCAGATCGCGGCGCGGCGGCCCGGCCGCGGGGACCGGCAGGTCCGCCTCGTCGCCGCCGAGCGCGATGCGGCTCAGGCGTTCGCCGCGCTCCGCCCGCTCGCGCGCCGCGAGACCGGCGTCGAACGCCGCGCCCTCGAGCTCGCCCAGGCGCCGCACCTGGCGCAGGAGATCCAAGTCGACCATGGAGTGAGACATCTTATCCCGGCCGCTCGAGGATCTCGTTCAGCATGCGGGCGATGCGCTCCGGATCGTGCAGCTCGCGCACCAGCTGCGCGCCGACGCTCGCGCGGGCCCGCGCCGCGACCGGGTTGGCGATCAGACCGTGGAGCGTCGTCACCCAGGAGGCTTCGTCCTCGGGAATGGCCACGCAGCGGGCGAGCGCCGGATCGAGCCCTTCGGCGGCGGCGGCGGTAGCGACCGCCGGGATCCCCGCCGCCAGCGCCTCGAGGAGCTTGATCGGCGTGCCGGAGCCGGCGAGGAGCGGCGCCAGGGCGACGTCGGCGCCGGCGAGAAGCGCCGGCAGGTCCGCCGG
>JBGARM010000141.1:0-7704 GCA_044230215.1 Thermoanaerobaculia bacterium
CGCTTCAGGCGCGAGTCGGTGGCGCGGTAGACCTCGCCCATGCCGCCCTCGCCGAGCTTGGCGGTGATCTCGTAGGGGCCCAGTTTGGTGTTGATCACCGGATTCTCGGGGGGATCGTCATCGGCGCGCGAGCAGCGAAGACCAGTCGGTGAGAAGGGTGATCGGCGAGGCTTCGCTCTCAGCGAGCGGTTCGCGCACGAGGATTCGTTGATCGTCGGGCGAGACGGCGTAGGTCCAGCCGGTGAACTCGCTGATCTGGAAGAGCGGCCGCTGCGCTCCCACCGAGATCGTTCCGGCGCCGGTGTCGATCGGCAGCGTCGTCAGCATGTTGTCCAGCGTCTTGAAGAAGATCTCCGTTCCGGTCGAGCTCCAGCGCGGCTGGACGCCGCCAGCGCGCGAGATCTGCACCCGTGAGCCGAGGTCGGGATAGCGCGCGACATAGATCTCGAAGCGTCCCGAGTCGTCGGCGCTCCACAGCAGCCAGCGTCCGTCCGGCGAAGTCTGCCCGAAGCCCTCGTCGGCCGGTGTGGCGAGGATCTTCCGCAGCTCGCCACCCGGAGCGAGCGGGATCCGTGCAATATCCGACGTCAGGTCGCGGTAGTTGAGGTCCAGAGTGAGCGACGCGCTGTCCGGAGCGACGGATCTCGGTGAGGCGCCGGTGAGATTGGGCTGTGAACAGAGCTCCACCTCGTCGCCCGATTCGAGATCGCGTCGCAGGACGCTCGACGCCCCCTCTCGTATCGAGCCGAAGATGAGGAAGCGGCCGTCCGGCGAGAAGATGGGATCGCTCTCGTCCGATGCGGACCGAACGAGACGGGACTCCGTCCCGCGCCGCAGATCGTAGAGCCAGATATCGGCGTCCGTATCGCCTTCGGCGATGCGTCCGACGGCTGCCCACCGACCGTCTCTCGACAGGGCCAAGCCGCCGTAGCCCGAGATGTTGCCTGGCGAGCCCAGCTCGCCGAGCCGGCGGCCCGAGCGGTCGCGCCAGACGAGCTGCGAGAGGTCCCGCTGTTTACCGGTCAGGAAGGCGGCGATGTCCGACTCCGAGACCGAGAAGACACCATAGGAGAAGCGATCGTTGTAGAGCATGTCGCTGACCAAAGCCACAGGTCCGCCGTCGAGGCGAAGCGCGGCCGTGTCGAACGGTTGCGCGACCAGGGCCCCGTCGCGCACGAAGAGGAGATGCCCGCGCGCGTAGGTCGCGTTGGTCGCGGCCTCGATGAGTTTGACGCTCGTCCCGGGCGATGCTGGCGATCCGAGCGTGCCCACTCGCACTTCGGATCGCCGGCGGGCGCCGACCTGCGCGCTGCGTTCGAGATAGAGAAAGTGCTTCCCGTCGGGGAGAAAGCGGGGGAAGCGGTGCGTCCAGTCGGCGGTTCGCGAGGCCGAGGCGGTGACCTCCCGGGCGTCGCCGCCGCGATCGGGGATGGCAAGCAAGGGCCCGTAGGGGTGCGGTGCGAAGACGATCGTGCCGTTCGGACTCCAGGTTCCGCCGCGCGCGTCGCGCGCCCGCGCCAGCAGCGAGATCGCTCCGCCGGCGGCCGGCGTCGTGGCGAGATGGCTCCAGGTGAAGAAGCCGATCGTCTTGCCGTCCGGCGACCAGAAGGGTCGATAGCCCTCTTCGGTTCCGGGGAGCGGCGCGGCGCGCGCGGTGTCCAGATCCTGAATCCAGATCCGCGTCGGCCCGGCGCCCTCGCGAGCGCCGAAGGCGACTCGCCGGCCGTCGGGGGAAAGGGCCGGCATTCCCGCGCGTTCGCCGTCGAGCTCGATCGAGACGCCGGGGGGCATCGGCAGGGTCGAACGGATGACTCGAGGGGTGGCGTCCGCATCCGCACCCTGGCGAAGCATCAGCACGCCTACCGTGACCGCGAGCGCCGCTGCCACCGCCCAGGCTGTCGCCTCGCGCCACCGCGGAGGGGGGGCTGGCGCGATCGCGGGAAGAGATGCAGCAACTTCTTCTACGCCGTTCTCGAGCTCCATCAGCACCAGGCGCGCGTCGGCGATATCGTGCAGGCGATTCTTCGGATTGCGTTCGAGGCAACGGCGCAGCAGCTGGCGAAGGGCAGGAGGCGTCCCGACCGGAAGCCGGTCGAGCTCGATCGGCTTCCGCATCACCGCCGACAGCGTGTCGACAACGCTCTCCTCGGCGAACAGACCTTCGCCGGTGAACATCTCGTAGAGCAGCACGCCGAAGGCCCAGATGTCGGCGCGCTTGTCGACGGCGACGCCGCGCGCCTGCTCGGGGGCCATGTAGGCCGCCGTGCCGAGGATGACGCCCAGCTGCGTGCCGTGCGCGGCCGTCAGCGTCGGCGAGTGCATCAGTGTGGGCGAGCGCGCGAGGTCGGCGGCCGAGGCAACGGAGGCCGACGCATCCATCGCCTTGGCCAGGCCGAAGTCGAGGACCTTGATCTTTCCGTCGCTGGAGAGCTTGATGTTCTGGGGCTTGAGGTCGCGGTGGACGATGCCCTTCTCATGCGCCTCTTCGAGCGCCTGCGCGATCTGCAGCGCGGCGGAAAGGCTCTCGGCCAGGGCAAGCGGCCCCGATTCGAGGCGTTCCGACAGCGTCGGGCCGTCCACGAGCTCCATCACGAGCGCGTGCGCTTCGCCGCTGGTCTCGATGCCGTAGATCTGGGCGATGTTCGGGTGATTGAGCTGCGCGAGGAGCTGCGCCTCGCGCTCGAAGCGGGCGAGGCGCTCCTTGTCCGCGGTGAAGGCCGCCGGCAGGACCTTGATCGCCACCTCGCGCTTCAGGCGCGAGTCGGTGGCGCGGTAGACCTCGCCCATGCCGCCCTCGCCGAGCTTGGCGGTGATCTCGTAGGGCCCGATTCTCTTGTCGATCAAGGACGGCAGCTTATCGCGGGCGGGCGATTTGGAACCGACCGACTCGCTTCTCGGGAGGCCGGAGCCGATGCCCGCGGGGTTCGGCCGGTCGCTTTTGCGCGGCCGCCGGTCAAGGGGCCGCCGGCGGCAGGCCTTCCGCCAGCATCAGGCTGCGTGTGGTGCGAGGCACGGCGATGGTAACCGCGGAGCCGTCCGGCGCGAGGCCGAAGGACTCGGTGTCGCCGTCATCGAAGAAACCGGCAAACTTGCGCCGCGTCGCGGAGGTGTCGCGCTCGGGATCGAAATCCTGCTCGAAGAGGCCGGTGCGTCCCTCATTGTCGAGCCCGACGAAGACGACGCCTTTGCCGCCGCGACTCCAGCGGGCGCGGCCGAAGGTGATGTTGCCCGCCCGCGCGTTCGCAGGCGCGGCGATGGTGGCCGGCGCCGGACGCCCGGTGGCGATCTCGACGAAAAGAACGTCGGAACCGTTGGCGCCGCTCGAGACATAGAGTGCCCAGCGGCCGTCCGGCGAGACCTCGCCGTTGGTGTGGTTGCCGAAAGAGATCTGCGCGGCCTCGGTGCCGTCGGGCCGGATGCGGAAGAGTCCCAGGTGCTGGGCGTTGCCCGAGGTGTAGACGATCCAGCGCCCGTCCGGGGTCATCGTCGGGTTCTCCGCATCGACTCCGTCGGTGCTTACCTGGCGGGCGTTGCTGCCATCGACATCGAGACTCCAGATCTCGAGGTTGCCGGAGCGGCCGGAGCTGAACAGCACCCGGCGGCCGTCCGGCGTGAAGCCGGGATCCCAATCCTGCGCTGCGTCGTCGGTCAGCTGCCGCAGCTCGCCGGACTCCCGGTTGACCAGCCAGAGGTCGAGGTTGCCGGTGCGATTCGACGAAAAGACGATCGAGCGACCATCGGGCGAATAGGCCGGCTGCCGGTCGGCCGCAAGGCTGCGGGTGAGCCTCTGGCTCGCTCCGTTGGGCAGCGAGATCTCGCGCAGCTCCTCGACCTGCTCGGCGACATCGAAGACGAGCCGCCCGGGTCCGAAGAACGAGAAGCTCGCGACCACCGTGCCCGAGCCGCGGAACGGAAACAGCCCGGCGGCCCAGAAGAGGGTCTGTGCCTGGCCTCCCGGCGTCAGGCGGCGGACCGCACCCGGAGCGCCCGACAGATCGCCGACGTTGTCCGGCGCGGCTGCATAGAGGAGCCCCTTTCCTCCGGGTTCCCAGACGCTGCTCGAGAGCGAGCCCAGCCCTCCACTGGCGCCGAGCTCCTCGCTCTTGCCGGTCGCCGGGTCGATGAGCAGGAGTCTCCAGCCGCCGGCGGCGCCGACCGGCGCGCCGCGGGTGACCACGATCCGTTTGCCGTCCGGGCGCCAGCGGACCCCGAGCATTTCCCAGCCGTCGAGCTCGAGCACCATGCGCTCGTCGCCGCTCGCCAGATCGGCGATGCGCAGCTGCGTGCGGTTCGCGCGGCCGGGGGTTGCGATGGACCGGATGAAGGCGATCGCGCGCCCGTCCGGCGCCCAGTCGAAGTCGCTGACGTCCGTGATGAGTCGCCGGGGTTGCCCGCCGACCAGTGCCGTGCGATAGAGGTCGCTGGTGCCGGCGGAGACCTCGCGCAGGAAGCCGAGGCTGTTGCCGTCGGGGGCGAAGCGGGGACGGAAGTCGGGGCCATCGGTCAGCCGCTGCTCGCCGCCGCCCTCCATCTGCTTGAGCCAGATGCGCGAGACGCCTCCTCGGCTCGAGGCGAAGGCGACGAAGCGGCCGTCGGGGGAAGCCGAAGGGTGGTAGTCGTCTCCCGAGAAGGTCAACCTCTGAAGGCGCACCGGTTCGGTGGCGGTGGAAGTCGGACGAAGGGAAGAAAGGGCCAGCGCGCCGATCAACGACCCGAGACCTGCCGCGGCCGCCAGTGCCGCGAGCCGGATTCCCTTCCGGCGCCGCGCGGACGGCGCGACGGTCGCTGGCGAGGACTCGTCGCTCCGCCCGGCGAGCGTCTCGTCGAGGACGAGGCGCGCGTCGCCGATGTCGCGCAGGCGGTTCTTCGGATGGCGCTCGAGGCAGCGACGCAGGAGGCGGCGAATCGCCGGCGGTGTCGCTGCGGGTAACGCGCCGAAGTCGAGCTCCCGGGTCAGCACTGCGGCGAGCGTGTCGGGCACCGTGTCGGCGAGGAAGGCGGCGCGGCCGGAGAGCATCTCGAACAGCACCACCCCGAACGCCCAGATGTCAGCCCGTTTGTCGACCGCCGCCCCACGCGCCTGCTCGGGCGCCATGTAGGCCGCCGTCCCCAGGATGACGCCCAGCTGCGTCCCGTGCGCTGCCGTCAGCGTCGGCGAGTTCATGATCGTGGGGGAGCGAGCGAGGTCGGCGGCCGAGGCGGCGGAGCCCGTCGCGTCCATCGCCTTGGCCAGGCCGAAATCGAGGACCTTGGCCTTTCCTTCACTGGAAGCCTTGATGTTTTGCGGCTTGAGGTCGCGGTGGACGATCCCCTTCTCGTGGGCCTCTTCGAGCGCCTGGGCGATCTGCAAGGCAAGAGCAAGGCTTTCAGTAAGGGAAAGAGGCCCGGCTTCGAGGCGCTCGGCGAGCGTCGGGCCGGGGACGAGCTCCATGACGAGGGCGTGGGTGGTGCCGCTGGTCTCGAGGCCGTAGATCTGGGCGATGTTCGGGTGGTTGAGCTGGGCCAGGAGCTGCGCTTCGCGCTCGAATCTCGCCAGGCGCTCCTTGTCTTCGGTGAACGCCGGCGGCAGGACCTTGATCGCCACTTCCCGTTTCAGGCGCGAGTCGGTAGCGCGATAGACCTCGCCCATGCCGCCTTCGCCGAGCTTGGCGGTGATCTCGTAGGGGCCGAGGCGTTGGCCGATCATCGGCTGCCACCGGCATCGGCGAAGTCGTTCTGCCAGTGGAGTGTCACCACGATCGGCGAGCGGGCGGCCTCGTCCCACTGGCTGGCCAGGAAGCGCTGCCCGTCCGCGGCCGGCAGATAGCTGAAGCCGGCGGTGTTGCCGAGGGAGAGGATGCCGCGAAACAGCGCGTGCGGCGTGCCGAAGGCGATGGCGCCGGCCCCGGTATCGACGGCGGCCGCCATCAGCGCCCCATCCGGAGCGCGGTAGTAGAGCTCCCGGCCGTCGCCGCGCCAGCGCGGCATTTCGCCGCCGGTCGAGGTGACCTGCCAGAGGGCGCCGGTCGGCGGGACCGGTTGGACGAAGATCTGGCTCTGCCCTTCGAGCGTCGTGGCGTAGGCGAGATGGCGGCCGTCGGGCGAGAACTGCGCGCACTCCCCGCGCAGCGGCGGGGTGGCGAAGGGGACGGGTTTGGCTCCAGCGGCGAGCGGCAGCAGCCACAGGGCGCTGTCCCGGTCGTCGGTGTAGACGAGCTCGTGCCCGTCGGGCGACCAGTCCCAGAGAAAGACCTGGCGATCGCTCCCGAACAGCGTCTGCTCGGCGCCGGAGCGGTCGAGGCGCCGCCGGCGGATCTCGTAGCGCCCCTCGCCGGCGCGGTCCTGGGTGGCGTAGGCGAGCTCGGCGCCGTCGGGCGACCAGACCGGAAAGGCCCAGCCGGGGCCGTCGCCGAAGGTGAAGCGCGACGGCGCGCCGCCGGCCATCGGCTGCAGCCAGATGTCCCGGCGGACGGAGAAGTCGCCGTGCGCATAGACCAGCGTGCGTCCGTCGGGCGAGAGCTCGAAACCGCGCAAGGACAGGCGGCCGGTGACCGGTGCGATCTGACCTCCGGCGCGGTCGAGCCAGCTCACGACCTCGCGTTCGGCCGAGAGCTCGGAATGGACCAGGGTGCCGTTGGCGGAGACCGCGAAGGCGCCGTGACCGGTGTTGCCCGAGGCGCCGACCCGCAACGCCAGGGAGAACGACTCGCCCTGGGTGCGCAGATGCTCGGCGTCGAAGCGCACGGCGGTCAGCACCCCCTGGCGGCGGAACAATAGGTGGCCGGCACCGCCCGCAGGACGAGCCGGGGCGTAGAGCGCGTTCTCCGAGCCGTCTAGCACCCGCACCGGCGGGGCACCGTCGAGATCGCCCACGTAGACGCCGGCCTCCTCGGGAGAGCCCGAGAGGCGCATGAAGAGGAATCGGCGCCCGTCGGGCAGAAACTGCGGGTAGCGGTCTTCGCCGGGGGAGCGCGCGCCGGCGATGCGCGGCAGCACGACGGCCTTCCCGCCGCGGTCGCCGACCCGGGAGAGTCCGTCTTTGCCGAAGCGCTCGCTGAAGACGATCGTGCCGTCGGGCGCCCAGGCGGCGCCACGGGCGTCGGGTGCGTCGCAGAGCTTCTGCGCTGCGCCGCCGTCGCGCGGGATGCGGCGCAGCTCGCCGCCGGCGAAGAAGCCGATGGAGCTCGCGTCGGGCGAGAAGAACGGATAGGTCGCCCCCTCGGTTCCGGCCACCGGTCGCGCCTCGACGGCGTCGAGAGGGCGCACCCAGATCTGCCCCTGGGTGACCACGGCGACGTAGCGGCCGTCGGCGGAGATCTCGAGATAGTCGGCGTCGATGCCGCCGCCGAGGCCTTTGCCCGGCCAGGTCAGCTCGAAGCGGACGGTCGGGGAGGCGGGCGAGACCGGCTTGCGGCCGACGAGCCCGAAGGCGAGTGCCAACCCCAGCGCGGCGGCGACCGCGGTGGCGCCGGCGGCGACCGCCCAGGGGAGCCGCGCCGCTCGCGCCGGTGCGGCGGTGACGCCGGCAGGTTGCGCTTCGGCCTCACCGCGGCCCGAGAGCAGCTCCTCGAGCACGATGCGGGCGTCGGCGATGTCGTGCAGGCGGTTCTTCGGATTGCGCTCGAGGCAGCGACGCAGGAGCTGGCGCAGCGCGAAGGGGGTCTTCGCTGGCAGGCGCGCGAAATCGATCTCGGTCTTGAGGACGCCGGCGAGGGTGTCGGAGAC
>JBGARM010000142.1:0-7667 GCA_044230215.1 Thermoanaerobaculia bacterium
CTGGTGCACGACGCCTGCTACTTTGCGGGTCGGCCCTATGTCTACGGTTCGATCTTCCGCTTCGAGGGTCAGGCTTCGGTCTTCGCGCGCGGCCGCGGACCCTGCTACCGCTGTCTGTTTCCCGAGCCGCCGCCGCCCGGGTCGGTGCCCTCCTGCGCCGAGGCCGGGGTGCTCGGCGTGCTGCCCGGCATCATCGGGTCGATTCAGGCCAACGAGGCGCTGAAGCTGCTGCTCGGCATCGGCGAGCCGCTCGTCGGTCGGCTGCTGCTGTTCGACGCCCTGGCGATGCGCTTCCGCGAGGTCAAACTCAAGCGCGATGCCGGCTGTCCGCTGTGCGGCGACCGGCCGACGCAGCACGAGCTGGTCGAGTACGACGACAGCTGCGCGGTGACGGAGACGATTGCCGGCGCGGCGGGGGGCGCCGCGGTCGACTTCGATATCGCCGCCGACGAAGTCGCGCGCCGGGCCGCGGCCGGCGAGGCGTTCATCCTGCTCGACGTGCGCCTCGAGCACGAGCTCCTTCTCGCGCGCCTTCCCGAGGCGCTGTGGATTCCGCTGCACGAGTTGCCGCGGCGTCTCGGCGAGATTCCGCCAGACCGCCCGGTGTACGCGCTGTGTCATCTCGGGCAGCGCTCGGCGGCGGCGACGACGCTCTTGCGCGAGCAGGGCTTCGCCGGAGCGCGCAATATCGCCGGCGGCATCGACGCCTGGAGCCGCCTGGTCGATCCGGGCGTGCCGCGCTACTGAGCGCCGGATGCAGCGGCTCGAGCCGGGGAGAACTTTCCCCTGATCTCGTCGTATCCTCGTCAGCGCGCGGGGATTCCCGCGCACGGACGAAGTCACTCCCCCGGACGGTGCACAAGATGAGAACACTGGAGAGAGCTGCGGTCTTGTTGGCGCTCGGTATCGGCTTCGCCACGGCCAGCCTGGCGACCGAACAGAAGGCGGAGGTGCCGGTCGGCGAGTTCACGCTCGACAACGGTATGCGGTTCCTCGTCGTCACCCGGCCGGCGCAGGCGACGGTGATGGGCGGCTGGGTGGCGCACGTCGGCTCGGCCAACGAGCGCCCGGGCATCACCGGCGTCGCCCACTTCTTCGAGCACATGATGTTCAAGGGCAGCCGCATCCTCGGCACCAAGGACGCGGCGCGCGACCAGGAGATCATGGACGCGCAGGAGAAGCTCCAGGCGCAGATCCGCAGCGAGTATGCGCGCCAGCGCGCGCGCTACCGCAAGGGCGAGATCCAGGACCCGTTCTCCGCCGAGGAGCGCACCCCCGAACTGAAGCGCCTCGAGGAGGAGTTCCAGAAGCTGGTCGAAGAGCAGCGCGCGCTCATGGTGAAAGACGAGTTCGACAAGATCTACACCGAAGCCGGCGCGTCCGGCATGAACGCCACCACCAACACGGACTCGACGATCTACTTCATCACCGTGCCGGCGAACAAGGTCGAGCTGTGGTTCTGGATGGAATCCGAGCGCCTGCTGCAGCCGGTCTTCCGCGAGTTCTACTCCGAGCGCGACGTGGTGCAGGAAGAGCGCCGGTTGCGCGTCGAGTCGACGCCCACCGGCCGCTTCGACGAGCAGTTGAACGCCATGTTCTGGACCTCGCATCCCTACAAATGGGACGCGATCGGATGGATGTCCGACCTGAAGACGCTGTCGATGGCCGACGCGCAGGACTTTTTCTCGACCTATTACGCTCCCGGTAACCTCACCGCGGCGCTGGTCGGCAACATCACCGTCCCCGAGGCCAAGGCGCTCGCCGAGAAGTATTTCGGCCGCATTCCGCCCTCCGGCAAGCCGGTGCCCGACATCGTCACGCTCGAGGAGAAGCAGCTCGCCGAGAAGCGGATGAACGCCGAGTGCGACTGCCAACCGCAGGTCTCGGTCCAGTTTCACACCGTGCCGTTCGAGCACAAGGATCAGTACGCGCTCGATGTCGTGCAGAGCCTGCTCAACGGCCAGACCGGGCGGCTCAGGAAGAGCTTGGTCCTCGATCAGCAGATCGCCTCGTCGGCCTCCGCCGGGCAGGACTCGCTGCGCTGGAACGGCTACTTCTACCTCAACGCCGAGACCAAGGGCGAAGCGACGCCGCAGGCGCTCGAAACGGCGCTCTGGGCGGAAGTCGAGAGACTCCGCAAGGAACCGGTGCCGGCGGACGAGCTCACCAAGGTCAAGAACCAGATCGTCGCCGAGTCGTATCGCAACCTCGAGAATCCGTTCTTTCTCCTGCTGCAGCTCCTCTTCTACGATGGCTGGGGCGACTGGAAGTACATCAACGAGTGGTCGGCGAAGACGCTCGCCGTGACCTCCGACGACGTGCAGCGAGTGGTGACGCAGTACTTCACCCCCGAGAACCGCACGGTGGCGTCCTACAACCGCAAGGGCGGCACGGTGGCGGAGGAAGTTCCGGCAGAGCTTGCCGGCATGCCCGCGCAGGCGCAGCAGCAGGTGATGGCGCAGCTGCGGCAGATTCGCCAGATCGAGGATCCGGCGATGCTCGAGCAACTGCTCGCCGGCATCGAGCAGCAGCGGGGAGAGATTCCGCCGGAGATGAAGCCGATGGCTGACGCCATCGAGAAGGCGGCCCGGGAGCAACTTTCGAAACTGCAGAGTCGCGGCAACGCCGGAGGTGGACGATGAGATTCGCGCACGACGCCCGGGCGCTCGCCGGAGCTGCCGCCTGCACCCTGGTCCTGACCTTGCCGGCGCTCGCCGCCGAGGCTCCTGCTGCCGCCGGCGTGCCGGCGCGGCCGGAGCAGCTCACCTACAAGCCGTTCGATTTCGCCGCGCCGGACGGCGACAAGTACCGCCACACGCTGCCCGGCGGCGTCGTGGTCTACGTCGTCGAGGACCACAGCCTGCCGCTGGTCAAGCTCCAGGCGACCTTCCGCACCGGCGCCTTCCGCGAGGGCGAGCACGAGACCGGTCTGGCGGCGATGACGGCGGCGATGATGCGTCAGGGAGGCACGACGAAGCTCACGCCCGAGCAGTTCGACCAGAAGGCCGATTTCCTCGCCGCGATCGTCGGCAGCTCGGCGGGAGCGACCTCCGCGGGAGCTTCTCTCGACGTCATTACGCCGGCCCTGGGAGAGGGCCTCGACCTGCTCTTCGACATGCTGCGCAATCCGCGCTTCGACGAGGCGCGCCTCGCGGTCCAGAAGAGCACCGCCCTCGAGGAGATGAAGCAGAGGAACGACGACGCCGGCGACATCGCCGATCGCGAGTGGGACTTTCTCTCCCGCGGCGAGAAGCACTACGCCTCGCGGCGCATGACCCAGGCCGACCTCGAGGCGATCACGCGCGACAAGCTGGTCGCCTTTCACCGCCGGACCTGGGGCCCGGACCACCTCGTCATCGCCGTCTCCGGCGACGTCGACACGAAGAAGATGCTGGCCGACCTGGGCAAGCGCCTCGCGGGCTGGAAGGCCGGCGAGCCCAACGCGCCCTGGCCGCCCGCCGGTCCGGAGCACACCCCGCCGCCGGGTCTCTTCCATGTCGAGAAGGACATCCCGCAAGGCAAGGTGACGCTGGGCGAGCTCGGCATCCAGTGGAAGGACTACGCCGATCCGGAGCCGTATGCCCTCACGGTGATGAACGACATTCTCGGCGGCGGTGGCTTCACCGCCCGGCTGATGAAGCGGGTGCGCTCGGACGAGGGTCTCGCCTACGGCGCCTATTCGCAGTTCGGCATCGGCACCTTCTGGCCGGGACTCTTCGAGGTCGGTTTCGCATCGAAGAACCCGACGGTTGCGCTCGCCACCAAGATCGTCCTCGAAGAGGTCGAGAAGATCCGCACCGGGCTGGTCTCCGAGGAGGAGCTCCGGGTGTCGAAGCGCTCGTTCATCGACACGTTCCCGCGCACCTTCGAGTCGCCGGCGGCCACCGCCCGGACCTTCGCCAGCGACGAGGTCATCGGCCGGCCGCACAGCTACTGGACCGAGTATCGGCGGCGCATCGAGGCGGTGACCGCCGAGAGCGTCCGCGCGGCGGCGGCGAAGCGCCTCGACCCCGCAAGGCTTGCCATGCTCGTGGTCGGCAAGTGGAGCGAGATCGAGCCCGGAGATCCTGCCGGCAGGGCGAAGATGGCGGAGCTCTTCGGCGGCCAGGTGACGCACCTGCCGCTGCGCGACCCGCTGACGCTGCGGCCGCTGCCGCAGTAGGCGAGGGAGCAGGCGGCCGATGCCCGAGCTGCCCGACCTCACGATTTATCTCGAAGCGCTCGGCGAGCGCCTCGTGGGCGAGAGGTTCGAGCGGCTCGAGCTCGTGTCGCCCTTTCTCCTGCGGACGGTGACGCCGCCGGCGGAGGAGCTGGCCGGCCGCCGAGTCGTCGGCCTGCGGCGTCTGGGGAAACGGATCGTCTTCGCGCTCGAACAGGAACGGTTTCTCGTCCTCCACCTGATGGTCGCCGGCCGCCTGCAGTGGGTGCCTGCCGGGGCCGCCGGCAGGGGAAAGGGCAGCGGCGGGCGCAACCGGATGGCGGCGTTCGTCTTCTCGTCGGGGACGGTGGTGCTGACCGAGGCCGGCAAGAAGCGGCGGGCCGCGATTCACCTCGTCCGCGGTGAAGCCGACCTCGCGACCCACGATCCCGGCGGCATCGAGCCGCTGACCGCCGACCTCGCGGCCTTCCGCCGGGCGCTCTCCGCCGAGAATCACACCCTCAAGCGGGCGCTCACCGATCCGCATCTCGTGGCGGGGATCGGCAACGCCTACTCCGACGAGATCCTGCACGCCGCGCGGCTGTCGCCGTTCGCCCGCACCGGCGAGCTCTCCGACGACGGCTGGAGCCGCCTCCACGCGGCGACGCAGCGGACGCTCGCGAGCTGGATCGAGCGGTTGCGGCAGGAATTTGCCGGGCGCTTCCCGGACAAGGTCACCGCCTTCCGGCCGGAGATGGCCGTGCATGGGCGCTTCGGCCAGCCTTGCCCGGTCTGCGCGACGCCGGTACAGCGCATCGTCTACGCTGAGAACGAAGCGAACTACTGTCCGGTATGTCAGACCGGAGGCAGGCTTCTCGCCGACCGCGTGCTGTCGCGCCTGCTGCACGGCGACTGGCCGAAGAGTCTCGAGGAGCTCGAGCAGAAGAAGAGCGCTGCCCGCATCGCTACCGGGGCCGCCGGCGCCGCGCGCGCCGGCGCCCTGGCGCTGCTGCTGCTCGCCAGCGGCGGGCCGGTGTCCGCGGCGCCCGCACCGCCGCAGGAACCGCCACTCGGGCGGGCGGTCGAGCCGCCGCTGCCGCTGCCCGCGATGCCCCCCGATCCGGCGCGCCTGGCTGCGGCGCGCGCCCTGTTCGTCGGTTCGGCGGTCGAGAGCGAAGTCGCCGGCTATCTGCTGCTCACCGACATCGCCGATCCGCCGCTGCTGGCTCGCGCCGCGGCGCTCGTCGGCGGCCTCGAGGCGCTTTACGCCGACCGCTTCGGCCGTGTCCCAGTCGGCCGGCCGCGGGAGGCGATCGTGCTCTTCGCGCGGGAAGCGGAGTATCGGCGCTACCAGGCGGTCGATCCGCGCCTCGCCGGTCTCGCGAGCTCGACCGGTCTCGCCGGCAAGGGCATCGTCGCGACCTATCGCGGGGCGCGCTCGGACGACGAGCTCCTCGGCACGCTGGCGCACGAGCTCGGCCATCTGCTCAACCGCCGCGCGCTCGGGCCATCGCTGCCCTCGTGGCTCGACGAAGGCATCGCCGACGACCTGGGGGCGAGCCGCATCGACCGTCTGGGCAACCTCTTACCCGGGAGCTGGTCGCGGACGCTCGAGACGCGCGGAGCGGAGATCCGGATCTCCGGTGGCGAAGCCGCGCTGCGCGACCTCGCCGACCTCTTCGGCCCCGACGGCAGCGCGCCGGGGCGCCTGGACCTCGGCGCCCTGCTGGCGCTCGACTGGGAGGAGTTCGTCGCCGAGGAGAGCGCCGAGCTGCACTACGCCGCGGCGGCGGCGTTCATCCGCATGCTGCTCGCTGCGCCGGCGAAGCGCGACCTCTTCCTCGGCTGGCTTGCCGCCGTCGCTGCTGGCGGCTCGCCGGCAGCCGAAGATCTTCGCCGTTCCCTCGGCCGGTCGTGGGACGTGCTGGGCCGGGATCTCGCGCTGTGGACGCGCGCCGAGCTCGCTCGCTTGCCTCCGCTGCAACCGGGCGCGCACCTTGCGGGGCGACCCGCGCGAGCAGACTGACATTTTTCGGCAGGAACCGGTGGCGGAAGACGTCGCTGGACAAAATCTCGTCTTCGGCGCGGGCCTCGGCGCAGCCCGAACGGCCACGATTCCCGCCCTGCGGAGGCCGCTCTGCGGCCTCGGTCCCGACTGGCCCGAAAGGTGCAGAGGAGTTCTGGCGCGTGATTCCGCGACTCTCCCCTCCGTCGGTCGACCAACTCTTCGAGGTCGTCGGCGATCTGCTGATCGCCGTGCAGGAGCCGGGTCTCTGGCCGGCGGCGCTCTCGCGGCTCGCCGGCTGTCTCGGCTGCCAGCAGGTGATGCTGCTGCGCGGCGACGGTCCGCGGCGGGCGGTGCTGGCAACCAACAGCCTCGATCCGGGGGCCATCCGCCGGTTGGCCGGGCGCCGCAGCGACCTCGACGCCACCTGGCCGGTCTGCCCTCCCGAGTATCGTGAATTCGCGCTGCCCGGAGAAGGGCGCCTGTCCCTGCTGCTAGACCGTGCCGAGCTCGACGTGGATACCCGCATGCTGGTCGAACGCCTGGCACCGCTGCTCGCGCGCGCCTGGCGTCTCACCGACGCGATGGCGGCTTCCGAACGCCGGCAGACCTGGAGCGCGCGCGTTCTCGAGCCGATCGCCACCGGCATCCTCGTCCTCGGCCGCGACGGCGTCGTCCTGCAGACCAATCCGGCGGCGCGCGGCAAGCTCGCCTCGCAGAGCGAGCTGCGGATCGAAGAGGGGCGGCTGCGCGGAGCGAGTCTGGCGCTCGACCGCTCGCTCGCCGCGCTGTTTGCTGCCGACAGTCAGTTCGACGAGCGCCGCGTCGCCACGGAATCGATGCGAATCTCGCGCGGTGGCGACGGCGCGCTCGAGGTCCTGGTGATCGCCTCGCCGCGCTTCGCCGATGCCCTGCCGACGGCGATCGCCGTGATGCTGCTTTTCGACCCGCGGGCCGACGCCGAGGATCCGGCGGTGGCGCTAGCGGCGCGCTTTGACCTGTCGTTCGAGCAGGCCCAGGTCGTCGGTCATCTGCTGCGCGGCCGGAGCATTCCCGCGGTGGCGGCCGAGCTCGGTGTGCCTACGGCGGTGATCTCCTCCTGCCTGGGCGGCATCTACCAGCAGGTCGGCACCACGCGCCAGGTCGAGCTGGTCAAGCTCCTGCTCGCCGGGCCGCCGCGCAACCCCGCCGCCTGAGGCCCGCGACTCAGCGCGCGCCGTCGCCCGGGGCGGATGCGGGGGGGGCGAGCGCCTCCTCCTCGCGCCAGCGCTCGCCGCCGTCGGCGTAGATCTCGCGCTTCCAGATGGGGACGCGCGCCTTGATCTCGTCGATGAGGCGGCGGCACGCCGCGAACGCCTCGGGACGGTGGGGAGCACTCGCCGCGCAGACGATGGCGACGTCGCCGACGTGCAGCGCGCCGACGCGGTGGCTCACCGCGACCCGGACCTCGGGATGCGAACGTTCGATCTCGTCGATGATCCTGGTCATCTCGGCGAGCGCCATCGGACGGTAGGCCTCGTACTC
>JBGARM010000143.1:0-7588 GCA_044230215.1 Thermoanaerobaculia bacterium
CGTGCCCGCGCCCACCGACACGGTGACGTCGACGAACTCGTTGCGGAACGGCGTGGCGGCGGAGCCGAGCGTGACCCAGGTTCCGGCGTCGGACAGGTTGTCGAGGAACGTGGTGCCCGCCAGCTCGCGCATCCGGAAGGTGCGCCGCGTCGTGAGCGGGAAGTAGCCGACCAGCAGCGGGTAGGTCGCGTTGTTGGTCAGCTGGATGAACGCGCTGCCGCCGCTGACGAATGCCGCCGGCGAGCCCACCGGCGCGCTGTTCGGCGTGGTCAACATGCTGCGCAAGGTGCTGAAGGAGGACAAACCCGAGCACATCGCCTTCGTCTTCGATGCGTCCGGCCCGACCTTCCGCGAGGAACTCTATCCGGACTACAAGGCCAACCGCGCGCCGATGCCCGAGGACCTGCGGCCCCAGATCCCCTACGTGCGGCGGGCGATCGAGGCGTTCCGGATTCCCCGCCTCGAGCTCGACAACTACGAAGCCGACGACGTCATGGGGACGCTGGCGAAGAAGGCGGCGGCGGAAGGCTACGATGTCGTGCTGGTCTCGGCCGACAAGGATCTGATGCAGCTCGTCGGTCCGCACGTCACGCTGCTCCACACCGGACGCAACAAGCGCTACGACGCCGCCGGCGTGACCGAGGACTTCGGCGTGCCGCCGTCCCAGGTCGCCGACGTCCTGGCGTTGATGGGCGATGCGGTCGACAACGTCCCCGGGGTGCCGGGCATCGGCGAGAAGGGGGCGCGGCAGCTGATCGCCGAGTACGGCTCGGTCGAGGCGCTCCTCGAGCGCGCGGCCGAGGTGTCGCGCAAGGCTTACCGCGAAGGACTCCAGACGCATCATGAGCAGGCGCTGCTGTCGAAGGAGCTGGTCACCATCCACACCGACCTGCCGATCGCCCTCCACCCCGAGTCGCTGCAGCTCGATCCGCCGGATGCCGCCATGCTGCGCGAGCTCTACTCGGAGCTCGAGTTCTTCACCCTGCTCGCCGAGCTCGACGCGGCGGAGTCTGCGGGAGCGCAGGCGCCCGCCTCCGGCGGGGGCGACGTTGCCGCGATTCCCGGCGTGGTTTCGGTAAAGGAATGGGAGGAGCTCGCGGCAGCGGTGGGTCAGAGCGTGACGGTTGCGCTGGCCGAAGCCGCGGCCCCCGTCGCTCTCGCCGTGGCTTCTTCGACGGGCGCTCGCCGCGGCTGGGTCGACCTGCGTTCGCCGGAGCTGCGCGCGGCAGTCGTTGCGTCGCTGTCTGCATGGTTCGCCGACCCGGCGCGAGAGATCGTCGGCTGCGACTTGAAGGAGCTCCTGCGGCTGGCGCCGGCGGCGGGCGAGGTCGCGGTCGCGCGGCTCTTCGACCTGATGCTCGTCTCCTATCTCTCGCGGGCGTCGGTGCACGGGCATGGGCTGGAGGATCTCGCGCTCGAACGCACCGGCACGAAGCTCTGCACGGCGAAAGAGGCCGGTTTCGACAAGGGGGTCGAGCCGGCGCTCGGCGACGAGCGCGTCGGAACCTGTGTGGGCGAGCGTCTGGCCCTGGTCGAGCGGCTGGCGTCGACATTTCGCCAGGAGCTGGGTTCGGGCAAGACGGCAGAGCTCTACGCCCGGATCGAAGCGCCGCTCATGCCGGTCCTCGTCGGCATGGAGGAGGCCGGCATCCGCCTCGACGTCGACTTCCTCGCCCGGATGTCGGCGGAGTTGGGCGGCGAGATCGCCGGGCTCGAGGCGGAGATCTACCGCCTCGCCGGCGAGCGCTTCAACATCCAGTCGCCGCAGCAGCTCGGCACGATCCTGTTCGACAAGCTCAAGCTGCCGGCGGGCAAGAAGACCCGGAAGACCAAGAGTTACTCGACCGGCGCCGACACGCTCGAGGAACTCGCCTCCGCCGGGCACGAGCTGCCGCAGTATCTGCTGCGCTTCCGCGAGCTCGCCAAGCTCAAGTCCACTTACGTCGATGCCCTGCCGCAGCTCGTCGCGGCCGACGGCCGGGTGCACACCCGGTTTCAGCAGGCGGTCGCCGCCACCGGCCGCCTTTCGTCGGTGAACCCGAACCTGCAGAACATCCCCATCCGTACCGAAGTCGGGATGAAGATCCGCAAGGCCTTCTGCGCCGCTCCGGGAGCGCTCCTCGTCGCCGCCGACTACAGCCAGATCGAGCTCCGCGTGCTGGCGCACATCGCCGGCGAGAGGGCGATGATCGAGGCCTTCCGCAGCGGCGAGGACATCCACCGCTCGACCGCCGCGACCGTGCTCGGCGTCGCGGTCGACTTCGTCACCGCTGAGCAGCGGCGGGCGGCGAAGACGATCAACTTCGGCCTGATCTACGGCATGAGCGCCTACGGCCTGGCGCAGGCGCTCGGCATCTCGACCAAGGAGGCCGAGCAGTTCATCGCGGTCTACTTCGCGCGTTACGCGGGCGTCCAGGCCTACATGCAGGAGACTCTGGCGGCGGCCGAGCGCGACGGCCGGGTCGAAACGCTCTACGGCCGGGTGCGCTACCTGCCCGACATCCAGAGCAAGAACTGGAATCTCAAGGAGAATGCGCGCCGCATGGCGATCAACGCCCGCATCCAGGGGACCGCCGCCGATCTCATGAAGCTGGCGATGATCGCCGTCGACCGGCGGCTGCGCGCCGAGCATCCGCGGACGCGGCTGCTGCTCACGGTGCACGACGAGCTGGTCCTCGAAGCTCCGGCGGACGAGGCCGAGCTCGTCGCCGGGATGGTCCGCCAGGAGATGGCCGGTGTCGCCGAGCTCGCCGTGCCGCTGGTCGTCGACTCGGGTGTCGGCCCCACCTGGTACGACGCCAAGGGCTGAGAGTTGCCGCCGCCGGCCTGAATCGCCGCCGGCGGCGCGGTCTTCGACCTGCGACCGGGCATGAGTTAGGATGCGCGCCGGATCGCCGCCATGACCCTCCTGCGCCAGATTCTCGGTCTCGCTGCCGTGGCGGTCGCGGCCGCTGTCGCCGCCGCCGCTCCGGCCGGGGCGCAGGCGGCGTACTCGTTCTACGGCACGACCGCCGGCGGCGCGACCTTCAACCGGCCGAACACGACGCTCACACCGGCGCCGACGCTCTCCGGCAAGATCGTGCGCTACTCGAGCCAGGCGCTGTTCACCAACGCCAACGGCACCTGCACCTTCGACAGCGTGCAGGAGGCCGGCTTCGACGGCGTCCTCTATCTCTACAGCGGAACCTTCGATCCGGCGAGCCCGCTCGCGCACCTGGTGGCGGCGAGCGACAACGGCGTCCAGGGCGTCCACTTCTCGTCTTTCTCCGCGACCCTCCAGGGCAACCAGAGCTATTACCTGGTGACCGCCGGGACGGAGCCGGCGGTGCAGGGGACGTTCTCGAGCTTCGTCTCCTGCACCGGCGCGACGCGCATCCTCGCCGGCGACGGCAGCATGCCCTCCTACGACGGCCATTACGGCGAGCTGCGCAAGGGCCGTTTCCGCATCAGCGCCACGTGGAAGAACTTCGAGAACGTCACCGGCAACGGCACCTTCGTGCCGCTGGGCTCGGAGGACTCCGGCATCGTCTGGTTCTTCACCCCGGCGGCGTTCGAGCTGATGATCAAGATCGTCGACGGCTGCTCGCTCAACAACCGCTACTGGGTCTTTCTCGCCGCCCTCACCAACGTCGAGTTCCACGTCACCGTCTACGACACCTGGACCGAGACGACGAAGCTCTACGACAACACGCTGGGCGTCTCGGCCGCGGCGATCACCGACACCAGCGCCTTCCAGACCTGCCCCTGACCCGGTTGAGCGCCGAGAAGGCAGCGGCTCCGCCGCCGGTCACCCGCCGCGAGATCTTCTCGTGGGCGATGTTCGACTTCGCCAACTCGAGCTACACCACCGTCGTGGTGACGGTGGCGTTCAGCGTCTTCTTCACCCGCCTGGTCGCCGCCGGACCCGACGCCGACGCCTGGTGGGGGGGCGGGATCTTCGTCGCCAATCTGCTCGTCCTCCTGCTGTCGCCGATCGTCGGCGCGATGGCCGACGAATCGGGGCGCAAGAAGATCTTCCTCTTCGTCACCTATCTGCTTTGCGTCGGCGGCACCGCGGCGCTCTGGTTCGTGACTCCGGGCGCCATCCAGCTCGCGCTGGTGCTGTTCGTGATCTCCAACATCGCGTTCTCTTTCGGCGAGAATCTGACCGCCGCCTTCCTGCCCGAGATCTCGACTCCGGCGACGGTCGGGCGGATCTCGGGCTTCGGCTGGGGGCTGGGCTATTTCGGCGGCCTCGCCTCGTTGCTGCTCATCAAGCCGCTGATCGACGGCGGCTTCACGCTCGAAAACCTCCCGCACCTGCGGCTGGTCTGGCCGCTGACCGCGCTCTTCTTCCTCGTCGCCGCGCTGCCGACCTTCCTCTTCCTGCGCGAGCGCGCGCCGCGCCGCAGCGAGCCGCTGCTCTACTACGCCCGCCAGGGCTTCGGCCGGCTGCTGACCACGGTGCGCTCGATCGGGCACTTCCGCGAGCTCGCCAAGTTCCTCTGTGTCTTCTTCATCTACTCGTCCGGCCTGATGAGCATCATCGCCTTCGTCGGCGTCTACGCCGAGCGCACCGTCGGCTTCAGCTCGAGCGAGCTCATCTTCCTCTTCCTGGTGGTGCAGGTCTCGTCGGCCGGCGGCGCCTTCGCCTTCGGCGCCATCCAGGACAGGCTGGGGGCGCGGCTGACGATCCAGGTCTCGTTGCTTCTGTGGATCGCCACCTGCCTCGCGACCTACCTCACTTCGAGCAAGCTCGCCTTCTGGGTGATCGCGGTCACCGCCGGGCTCGGTATCGGCTCCTTGCAGTCGGCGTCGCGCGCTCTCGTCGGCATGTTCGCGCCGGTCGGCAAGAGCGGCGAGTTCTTCGGTCTTTGGGGACTCTTCGGCAAGGCGGCCTACGCCTTCGGCCCGCCGGTCTTCGGCCTGGTCTCGTCGGCGACGCAGTCGCAGCGGATGGCGATTCTCTGCACCGGAGTTTTTTTCGTGCTGGGACTGCTCGGCATGTTCCTGGTCGACGAGCGCCGCGGTATCGCCGCTGCCGCAGCCTGGCGCGAGCCGGCGTAGCGGTGCCCGCGCCCGACCCGCCCCCTCTTTCCACCGCCGCCGGCGCCGCCGGTCCCGCCAATCTCTCCCGCCCATCGCGGTGGAGGGCGCTCGTCGACCGCGGGATCGGTTTGCTCTGCCGGCTGGTGCTGGCGGTGTTCTTCCGCCGCATCGAGGTCGTCGGCGGGGACCGGGTGCCGCGGCTCTCCGGCAAGGCCCGCGGCGTGCCGCTGGTGGTGGTCGCCAATCACGTCAACGGCCTGGTCGATCCGTTGTTCCTGCTCGGCCCGCTGCGGCTGCCGGCGCGCATGCTCGGCAAGAGCACGCTGTGGAAGATCCCGGTGCTGGCGCAGCTCTGCGACCTCGCCGGCGTCATCCCGGTCTACCGCCGCCAGGACGAAGGCGCCGACACCGCGAAGAATCTCGAGACCTTCTCGCGCTGCCACGAGGAGCTCGCGCGCGGCGGCATCCTGGCGATCTTTCCCGAAGGCGTGAGCCACGACGAGCCGCAGCTGCAGCCGTTGAAGACCGGCGCGGCGCGGATCCTGCTCGAGGGGGAGCGGCGCTTCGGCCCGCTGGGCAGCCGCATTCTGCCCGTCGGCCTGCTCTTCGAGGATCGCGGCCGCTTCCGCTCGCGCGCGCTGGTGGTCGTCGGTCCGCCGATCGACCCGGCGGAGGAGATCGAGCTCGCGCTGCGCGACGAGCCGACCGCGGTGCGCCTGCTGACCGAGCGGGTCACCGAAGCCCTGGGACGCGTGACGCTCAACTACCGCAGCTGGGAGGAGTCGCGACTCGTCGAGCGCGGGGCGCGGATCCTCGAGATCGACGCGCTCGAGCTGCCGCGCGAGCGTCGTCTCGCCGCCGAGTTCGAGGCGCGGCGGTCGCTGCTCGACGGGTTGGACGCGCTGCGGCAGGGGCATCCCCGCGAGGTCGCGGCGGCGGTCGAGGCGGCGCGCAGCTACGACCATCTGCTGCGCCTGTCGGGGTTACGCGACGAGCAGGTGATCGCCAGCTATCCCCTGGACGGGCTGCTGGCGGCGCTCGCGCGGATCGCCTTCAACACGGTCCTCGCCTTGCCGGTGGCGCTCCTCGGCGCGGTGGCGAATTTCGTGCCCTTCACGCTCGTCGAGCTGGTCTCGCGGCGCTTCGACGACGAACAGAACCAGATCGCGACCTACAAGGTCTTTCCCGGGATCGTCGCCTATCCGCTCGCCTGGGCGATCGAAGCGGCCGCCGCCTGGGCGCTGTGGGGGCCGGCGTCGGCGGCGGCCATCCTGCTGGTGGCGCCGCTCTCGGGCTACATCGCGGTGCGCCTGCTCGAGCGCCAGGAGTCGCTGTGGAAGGAGAGCCGCGCGTTCCTCCTCCTGCACCGCCGCAAGCGCATTGCCGAAGAGTTGCGCGCGCGCCGCGCCGAGACCGGACGGCGGATCGAGACGCTGGTCGAGCTCTGGGTCGAGTCTCAGGCCTTCGCGCCGGACAGCAGGCGCTCGTAGGCCGCGGCGTCATCGACATCCAGCTCCGCCTGCGGAAAGTCCACCAGGCTCAGCCGATCCATGTTGTCTCGCAGGATCTTCTTGGCGCCTTCGTCGCCGCGGAGCTCCTTCAGCGCAGAAAAGAAGGACCGGTAAAGGAAAGTGGGGGGGCCGAACGCCGTTGGCCAGGACGTGGCGGCGAGGCCGTTCGCTGCGCCGGCTGCGAGGACGGCCTCCAGATGCGCGGATGTGATCAGGGGTTGATCGACGAGCGTGATCAGGATGCCCTCGACGCGCGCGCCGGCTTCGGCCTGTTCGCACGCCTCGATGGCGTCGAGCGCCACGCGGAGCGAGCTCGACAGCCCCCTGCCCGGATCCGGATTCACCACCAGCGCGACATCAATCTCATCCCTTAGCCAGCAGCTTCTTTTTTCGACCTCCGGGCTGACGACGACGATCCGGGGATTGCACCCCGTGGCGCAAAGCGTTTGTGTTGCGTGATGGAGCAGCGTCTGACCGCGATAGGGAAGCAGAGCCTTCGGGCGCCCCATCCGCTGCGACCTGCCGGCCGCGAGCAGGACGCCGGCGACGGTCACGGCGCTTCTTCGACCGGGACGGTCGACGTCGGCGCCTCGGCGCTCGCCTGCCGGCGCGAGAGCGGGGTGGCGCCGGCGCCGGTCATCACGGCCTGGATCTCGGCGACGATGGCCAGGGCCACCTGCTCGGGCGCTCTTCCTCCCAAGTCGAGGCCGGCGGGGGCGTGCAGACGTGCGCGCATGTGCTCGTCGAGCACGAGTCCTTGCTGGGCGAGATCGGCGAGCAGGCGGTCGCGCCGCGCCGCCGGTCCGAGCAGGCCGACGTAGGGCGCCGGCGTCGGCAGCAGCGCCGCCAGCCAGGCGAGGTCGTCGAGGTAGTTGTGGGTCAGCACGACGACGGCGGTCCAGGGGTCGATGGCGACGGCGTCGGCGAGCTGCCGCGGTGCGATGCCGGCGAAGCGCGCCAGAGCGGTGAAACGCGCCGCAGCGGCTGCCGTCGGACGTGCGTCGAGGACGATCGTCTCCCAGCCGAGCTCGCCGGCGAGACGGGCGAGC